>CADATR010000071.1 GCA_902790885.1 uncultured Eubacteriales bacterium | reverse complement strand
TGATTTCAGAATTTCATCAAGATTCATGGAGCAGCCCTCCTTTTCTTTTTTTGACAGCCGGAAGTGCCAGATCCGACGACATGAGGAGTCCGGCCAGTGTCATGACGATCCCCGCCGCGGCGGGCACTGTGATGATTTCATCCAGCAGAAGCACGGAGGAAATGACGGTGACGACCGGCGTCAGGTAAATGAAAATGCTCGTTTTCACGGCGCCGATGACACGGACCGCGTAGTTCCAGGCGATGAAGCACACCGCACAGCCGACGACTCCGAGAAAGAGCAGGTTTGCAGCCGCGACCGGGCGCAGAAGCTCCGAGGGAGCCGGGTGAAAGCCCATGGTGAGGACCGGTACAATCATAAACAGGATCCCGTAGAAGAACATTCTTCTGGTTGTGGGAATGACTGGGTATCCCTTCGCATAGACCTTTCTGCAGAGGATGGAATACAGCGCCCACATGACGGCTGCCAGAAAGCCCAGAAAATCTCCCTTCAGATGGAAGGAAACAGCCGCGCCGCCAAACGATAGAAGACAGATCCCGGCCATCGCGATGACGAAGCCCGCATAAAAGCGCGGAGGCTGCCGCTTTTTGTCGCCGAACAGCATGGACAGAAGGGCCGTGAAAAACGGCGCGGCAGCGATGATGACGCCTACATTGGACGCCTGGGTGAAGGTCAGGGCGACATTCTCCAGCAGATAATACAATGTAATGCCGGTGAGCCCGCAGGCGGCGATCCGGACCTCATCCCGGAGACTCTCTGTCCGGAGACGCTTCGGCTGTATGATCCAGAGAACGAGATAGCCGATCACGAAGCGGATGAGGAGCAGCTCCACGGGCGTGATCACCCGCAGCAGGATTTTTGAGGAAATGTAGGTCGTTCCCCAGACGCAGATACAAAAAGCCGCAGCCAGATATCCGGTCAGGGATGAGGAATGTCTGTTCATGTGTCACCTTATGATTTTCACCGCGCACCAGACGAGCATAAGCGCCATCACGGCATTGATGATTTTGTAGAAACGGTTATAAATCGGCGTCAGGAAGCCCCCGAGCACTGTCCAGATCAGATTTCCCGTTCCGCAGCAGGCCGTCATGGTCACGGCAAACAGCAGCACGATGGCTGGCGAATGTCCCATCGGCAGGAAATAGCCCGGATAAGACGCCAGCCCCAGCATGATGACCTTGACATTCAGAAACTGGAGAAGAAATCCGTTGACGAAAGTCAGCGGCACATCCTTGGGGTCATCTCCGGTACTGACCGAGCCTCTGGTGAGGGTCTTCCAGGCCAGATACAGGATATAGGCGGCTCCGACAAACTTGAAATAGTCGGCGATTTTCGGCACGAAGGTGCCGAGCGCATTCAAAAAGAAACCTGCGATCAGCATGACGGTCAGAAGCCCGCACCAGATTCCGAAAAGCAGGGGGCGGACCTTGCGGATTCCGTAACGGCCGGCCTGTGAGAGCAGCAGGACGTTGTTGGGACCGGGCAGAAACGTAGTCGCGCATGCATATGCAATAAAAGACAAGTATAAATCAGTTCTCATATTCTTTCAATCAGGACTCGCCTGCGAGTTTTCCCGCTGAGATAAAAGCCCCCGCCTTTGACACCGGCGGGGGCTTAAAAACACTGTGAGAAATACGATCCGGGTGCGTTACGTATTTATTTCTGGAATGCGTCGATCAGGGCCTGTGCATCCTCTTCGGACATACCCTTGCCGGATACCAGAGAATCTTTATACCAGTCAGCCGCGCCGGCAGCCGCATCCTTGAAGGAAGCGGAATCGATTTCTTCAAGCTTCGTGACCTGCATCACGCCGCTCTCGGACCATTCGGCGACGAGTGCGTCGACCTTTTCGCGGTTGGTGGCCTTCTGATATTCCACGGCCTTTGCGGCGTTGGCAGCGACAACAGCCTTCTGCTCATCGTTCAGCTGGTCATAAGCATTGCCGTTGATGCAGAAGAAGAGGCAGTCATAGTATGCATTCCACAGAGAAATGTAATCCTGGACGTCCTGGACGGAAGCGGAGTCAATCGCCGTCTCCGGGTTCTCCTCGCCGTCGACCGTGCCCTGCTGAAGAGCTGTGTAGGTCTCGGACCAGTTCATGACGGACGCGTCGCAGCCCCATTCCTTGTAGACTTCGGCGCAGAGGTCGTTGGAGCATATGCGCATCTTGATATCGCTCAGGTCGGCGACTGTCGTGATGGGCTTCTTGGAGTTGGTGATCTGACGGAAGCCGTTCTCGCCGATGCCGAGGCAGACAAGGCCGTACTCGGACAGGACGTTCTTCAGCGCTTCGCCGCCTTCGCCGTTCATGACGGCGTCGACATCATCGTAATTTTCGAAGATATACGGGAGGGAGACCACGTTGAATCTCGGATCGAAGTTGGCATAGATCAGATTGGAATGCATGGAGACCTGGAGCGTGTCGCCGTCCATCAGAGCCTGGATGCCGGCCACCTGGTCGCCGTTTGTCAGCTGTTCGCCCGGATAAACTTCGACCTGGACGGCGCCGCCGCTGGACTCGTTCATCAGCGCTGCGAAATAATAGCCGGCTTGTGCCCATGTGGAAGTTTCGCCCGTGGAGCAGTCATAATTCCATGTGAGCTCCGGCCACGGTTCTTCGCCTTCATATACGGCTGCTTCATCGGCAGCGACATACTGATCGGACAGATCGTAGTCATGCGCATCTGCTGCGGAGACAGTGGCGGCAGCAGAAACTGTCATCATACCGGCGAGGATCAGAGAAACTGCTTTTTTCATTGAATGTTCCCTCCTTGAAATGCTGTTGTGTACCGGCGGCCTGCGGAATTCTGCCCGGGTTCGCCCTCCGGCGGCACACGGTTCATACCAGGCTGCGGCGTGTATGAAAGCCGGCAGCGAGTAATCTTTATTTATTCCCGGAAATGCCGCGGGGCAGGCAGGGTCCCCGTCTATGGCGGCTCCGCGAATATTCACAATTGAGATCTGTTCCCGTGAAATGCGTCAGCGGATAATACGTCAGCGCACAATGCACAGCACGTATTGCGTCAGCGGACCAGCAGCAGACTGATCTGCGGCACATAGGTCACGAGCAGCAGAACGATGATGCATGCGATGATCATGGGCACGACGGCCTTGGAGATCTGCGGCAGCGTGATCTTATAATACGCATCCCGCCCCGACGTGAGTGATTTCTCCGGATCCCTGACCTTGAGGCCCAGCGCGACAAACAAATTGACGCCGACCGGGGGTGTCACCTGCCCGATGGCGAGGTTGACGGTGGCCAGGATGCCGAACGCGACCATGTTGTAGCCGAGGGCCTTTGCCACGGGCATCATGATCGGGATGAAGATATACATTGCCGAGTTCGCGTCAATGAAGCAGCCCGCAATCAGGAAGATCACATTGACGATCAGCAGGAAGATCACCCTGTTTGACGATACGTTCTGCAGAAGCGCCGACGCCGACTGCGAGATGCCGAACAGCGTGCAGCAGTAGGAGAACAGCGACGCGGACGCGACGATCAGCATGATGCCGCCGGTGGTCTTGGCGGAATCGATGAAGATCTCCACGAGATCACGGAAAGTGACATCGCGGTAGATGACCAGCGCCACAAAGAGTCCGTAGACCACGGAGACGGCAGCGGCTTCCGTCGGTGTGAAGATACCACCGTAAATGCCGCCCAGGATGATGACGGGCATCAGCAGTCCCCAGAATGCTTCCTTAAAGCTGCTCCAGCGCTCGCCCCAGCTCCGCTTTTCGTGAGCGGGCATGATATTCTTTCTCGCGGCCTCGATCTTGACGACGACGGCCAGTGCGACGCCCATCAGGATGCCCGGGATGATGCCGGCCATGAAGAGGTCGCCGACGCTCTCGCCGGAGATGGACGCATAGACGACAAAGGCGATGGAAGGCGGAATGACGATGGCGATGGAACTGGAAGTAGCCATCAGGGCCTCCGAGAAGGCCACGTCAAAGCCGGATTCCACCATGGCCGGAATGAGGACGGCACCGAGGGCTGCGACGGTCGCCAGGCCGGAACCCGAGATGGCGCCGAAGAAGCAGGCCACGATGACGCAGACGATCGCGAGACTTCCGCGGCGGTGTCCCACCATGTCGTCGATAAACTTCACGAGTCTCTTGGAAATGCCTGCCTTGGCCATAATATTTCCCGAAAGTACAAAGAACGGAATAGCCAGAAGAAGGAATTTGGCAATGCCGGTGTAAGTATTCGTGGCGACGACACTCAGCGTCAGGTTCGAAAACTTGCGGACAAAGTTACTGGCGTAGAGGATGGTCAGGACCGAACTCATGCCGAGGCAGATCGCGATCGGCATGCCGATCAGCAGCATGACGAAAAAGGATACAAAGAGAATTGCCGTAATCATGCCTTAAGCCTCCTTTTCCGGTTCTGACGTACAGAACATGATGCAGTTTTCAATAAAATGCAGGACGAGAGAGATGCCCCCGATCACGACAAAGGACCAGAAGACAGACTTGGAGATGTGCAGAATCGGGCTGAACGTGTGGTCCGCCTGTATGCGGCCGAAGCCCTCTTTTGTCAGGATGACTGAGTAAATGACGCAGATGACGGTGGAAATGATATGAAGAACTTTCTGCGTGCGATAGCTTACATGCTCCGTGACAAGACCGAGGTTGACGAGGCCGCCCTCTCTGGCCGCCACGCCGGCTGCCAGAAGGGAGATCAGCACGAAAACGGCAACCACGATCTCTTCCGTGAAGCCCCAGGAATGATGAAAGACCTTGCGGGCCACCACGTTGCCGAAGGTCAGGACAAGTACCATAAGCATGGAAAGGGCGAGGACGATATTCTCAATCGCCGTCACGATTCTCATAATAGAAGCGTATACTTTCATAGCTGTTTTTGGTTCCTTCCATAATATTTATAAAACTGTCACAAACACAGAAAATTATAATTCCAAGGAAGGACATCGTCAACCTTTGATGCTTTAATTTGGTGCATCGGTAAAGAGAACAAGCGGGCTCCCCCGTAAAGAGAGAGCCCGTCAGATTTAGAATCCTTGATTTTGTTGAGAGAGACCCGCCGGATCGGGATCTCCGGTTTTACTGGGAGAGCCCCGCCAGATCGAGATCCGCGATTTTCGTGATGTCGGCGCTGCCGTCCGTATGCCTCCGGATATAGACGAGGGCATAATGGGAGACCGGTGTGGCCGTCGTATAAGTCAGGCGGGCGAGAATGCAGTAGTTTGTTCCCTCGGCCTCACGGGTGCCGAGGCAGGAGACCGCTTCGTAGAGGCAGCCGTCCAGGTCTTCTGTGGCTCTTTTGAAGGATTCGAACGCGGCATCGGCTTCTGCAGGATCCGCGACTGTCATCCATCCGCCGGCCATGGACAGTGCCTCGGCGGGCAGATTCTCAGACAGGAAGCCGTCAGAAGACGGCTGGTCCTCCGGAGCTTCTGCACTGCTGGTGCTTTCCGCTAGACTCTCTGCTTCGGGCACTGCGCTTTCAGGGGTGCTTTCCGCGAGACTCTCCGCTTTGGACACAGCGCTTTCCGAAGCGCTCTCCTCTGTGGGAGCAGCGGTAGCCGCTGTCTGCATGGCCAGGGCCGTGACGAGGGCCAGAAGCGGTAAGAGCGCGGTGCGTTTCTTCTTCATGATCATGATCTTCAAGGTGTTCTCCTTACTTGTAACTAAAAGGGCGGCATGCTATATGAAACTACTCGGGTTTCGGGCGACCTTTGGCCTGGCGGGCATGCAAAATCGGAAGAAGTTTCATTTTACATGCCCGCGCCAGTTGTCTTGATCGATGGACGGGCATGCAAAATTGGAGGAAGCTTCATCTCACATGCCCGCGCCAGCTGTCCTGATCGATGGGTGGGCATGCAAAATCGAAAGAAGCTTCATATCGCATGCCCGCAAAACCAAAGGTCAAAAGCATGCGGGCATGCAAAATCGGAGAAAGTTTCATCTCGCATGCCCATGAAACTAAAAATCAAATCATCATAAAAAGAAGCTCTGTGCCGGCACAAAACACGGCACAGAGCGTAAAATCATCTGATTATTTGTCCATCATGTAATCGATGATTCTGGAGATATCTTCCGGCTCGGAAGCGATGATTTCCAGTTCCGGAATCTCGCCTGCGGAGAAGATGTTTGCCAGAGACACATACTGTGTCAGCTTGGACTTGAGGTTCAGCTGATCGCCTTCGCCGGTCACCAGCATGACTTTGCCCTTGCACTTGTCGACCATCTTAAAAAAACCGTCGACATCCTTTATATTTTCAATCTTCATATTAAATCGTCATTATCCTTTCTCCAAATATAATAACAAGCCGGGGCATTTGCTATTTAACATGTATACTTGTTTTATAGTCCCTGTGAATATACTTGTCAATAGTTTATATAATATTTTCCATGGTTTACATTTTGTAGCGTATTTATTGTGCATTATGCCGATATTAATTGCCCTATCCATTAAATTGTATTAAAAAAGTCAAGCAGTTACATTTATATGTATACCAGTAATTTGATTAAAGCAAATAGCTTTCTTATCTTATTTTGCATATTAATTCTATCTTGTCAGTATAATTTGTTTTAATAGTGGGAGCGTTCTATGAACATCAGATTCATTGCTTTCTCGAATTTCCTTGCGTTGTTTCTTGTTCCGCTTACTCTGAAGTTTCCCACGTACTGTTTCGTCCTATTAGTTTCTGCAACTAGGCCTAACGCATGGCCTATAAGGGTTGCGACAGCGATCGCAAAGCATTTTTTGTTTTCGCTCCCACAGCTTGATCAGCATATGTCTTTCAGCACGATATGTATAAGTAGTGTTTCTATTAGATGCATTCATTAAATTGTATTGTATCGAATTGATTAATAATAATTATAAATATTCGACCTGATAGTGCAACATTTTCTTTATCTTCTCGCTTTTTTCTATATTAATAACAAATATTGTAGTCTATAATTGTGCATTATATCTATTTAAAATATTATTTTTCTATGATTTTTGTTCATTAATATCAATTTTAAATGCATGCATTATCACGCTTTCAATGACATATAAAGTAATAAAAGAGCTATAGACATGAAAAGACAATTATTTTTTATTATTTCCTCATTTGGGTTCACGCAATATGCATACATTCCGTATCAAGCCCCTTTTCTTTCAACTTTAAGAGCCGCCTCCCGATTTTATAGGCGATATTGTTGGTTGCTATGGCATATCGCAAATAGCATTCAGGTTCCAGTTGTTATATTGGCTGACTATGGAAAATTTCCAAAGCTTTTTATTATATGTGGATGTGCTATCGCCTTTCTTGCATCATCAATACGTTTTATCTTTTGCAGTCCTAATCGTTTTCTCATTGCCAACTTTCTCTCTGGATTATCTTGCTCTACATGGATTTCATTTATTGTCCTATTTATGAATCTCTATTTTCCAAATCAACAGAAGAAAGCTTCAAGTATCGCTACATGCGCTCAAAATATTGGCATTTTATCAGCATTTATTACTGGTATGCTTGTTTTTCCTATTCCGGGGATGAAGACAATATGTTTAACTTGCATGATTACTGCCACTGTTGGAACCATTTTATCCTGCTTGCTGCCAGTAAATTATTCCTTACATATATCTTTATAAGGTTTCGTCTGTTTTCTGCTCCATATTTGCAAGCAGTCAATTAGCAGCGAAAATATCTATAAAAATATGGATACAATTCTCATTTAGAGTATCTGTCTTATACTGCTTTCTTATTCTACACTCACCATCTATTGGTCTTTATGTTTTTGCAAGTTTTCCCGATTCGTCTACCGGTCTATTGCTTTCTTATTTAACAGCAGAAGCTACATCAGATGAATCCAATAGCACAAATCTACTACGATGGGTGTATTCCAATCCATATATGCTATTGGCTTAACATCCTTCACAATTGCAGTCGGCTTGTTTGCTGAATGTATATCTATGCGAGCTGCATATTATTGTCTTGTCTTTTGCTGCATCGTAGCTTGTATAGTATCTGGTGGCTGGTACATTCAGAAGAAGCATTTAAGTATCGCTTTTCAAGCATTTTTTGCCTTCGTTCTCAAGCAGAATGCAGAGAAACCCGGCAGGAGCCAATCTGACGTGTTCCTCTTCAGATTAGTTCCTGCCGGGTTAATTTATATCATTACTATGGTTACATATTAAAAGAAAGCGTAGCCTCAAAACGGTCAAAATTTTGGCCCTGTTCTGTTTTGCAACCTGTTATCTATGCAGATTCTTCTCCCGCACCCCCGACGGCACGCCTCTCGTCTCCGCCTTATCAACCGCTTCCCACAGTCCGTTGATATAGGTCGCGCCAAGCGCCCTGTCATACAGGCCATAGCCG
>CADATR010000070.1 GCA_902790885.1 uncultured Eubacteriales bacterium | reverse complement strand
CGACCCCTCTCCAGCAAGGTATCTGTCAAGCATCGCGCGGTTCGACTCGTCATTGACGCTTTCACCGATCAGCTTGACTGCCGCTGCCATCGCGACATCGGCAAGTTCGCTCTGAGCGCTTCTCATAAGCTGCTCGCGGTCAAGCTCAGCAGTCTTGTGAGCCTGCTCCATGATCTGCTTCGCGTCTGCATTTGCCTTATCTACAATCTGGTCGTACTGAACATTTGCGCGGTCTTTTGCGTTGCTTACGATCTGCGCTGACTCTTCCTTGGCACTGCTCAGAGACGCTTCATACTTGTCTTTCAGCTCACCGGCTTCTCTGTTCTTCGTCTCTGCCGAATCTATCTCACCCTGAATGAGCTCTGTACGCTTGTCCATGATGTTCTTGATAGGCTTGAACAGAAATATCTTGAGCAGGAAAAAGAGTACTATTAAGTTAAATACAATCCAGAAGACATTCCAATTTAACGTGAGCACGCTATTGCCTCCAATACTTCTCCTTTAGTTATCATTGATACTTCGTCCGTCCGCTCCGCGGACAGATATGCGGTCAAAAGCATTAAAATGCTTAGCCGAGCATTATGATGATAAGGAGAGCTACTACGAGGCCGTAAATAGCTGTTGCTTCTGCGAGCGCGCAGCCGAGGATAAGAGTTCCGTTGATCGCACCTCTTGCTTCAGGCTGTCTGGCAACTGCCTCTGATGCCTTTGATGTAGCTATGCCGATACCAATACCGCCGCCAAAACCAGTGAGAACTGCGATTCCAGCGCCAATTGCGATTAATCCAGTAGCCATAATAATTAATCCTCCTAAAAAAGTTATAACATATACTATGGATATTATAGGGGTCAGTTTCCAATATGTCAACCTTAAAATCGTTGAAATTATAAGGTTTCAATCATCTAACAAATACTATTTCGCAACCTTCAGTTTTACAGCGAGTCGGTAAAGAAGCTCACCTTTTGGTATGAGTTCTATCTCTTCTTTTGTCACTGCTCCGGTCCTGAAAGCGGCCACAAAATACACTGCAGCAGCAAACATTATCGAGATCATCGTGGAGATGGAGTTGCTCGATGTGACTATGAAGAGAGCCTTATATGACAGCAGCGCAGCGGCGCCCATGATAAGTGCGGCACCGAGCGGTTTGATGAATATGCTGCTGACATCGAGAGACACATTCGTGTACTTTTTAAGCGCTCTGTAGTTGAGTATGCCCGCCGTAACGTAAGCGATTACCGAGCCGAACGCAGCGCCGTTTATATTCACCTCCGGGATGCCCAGCAGTATGTATGAAACGATGGCTTTGACGACAGCGCCTATCATGAGGTTCCATACAGGCAGCATCATCTTGCCTATTCCCTGCAGGCTCGTAGAAAAAGTGCGCATTATGGCGAGTGTGATTATGGATACCGCGAGTATCTGCAGAGCCGGAACAGCCATTACCGCCTCATCATACTTTCTGTAGAAGAGCATGGTGAGTATAGGCTTGGCCAGAACGATGAGTCCTATCGCGCACGGATAAGTGATGATCATCATGGTCTTGAGCCCGGTCTTTATATGATCGTCCATATCCTTCTTTATCTTCAGCGTGTATGCTGTGGTGACAGCAGGCATCAGGCTTATGCATATGGCGTCAATAAAGATATTAGGCAGATTGATAATAGGATCGCAGAATCCGCCCATCAGGCCGTAAAGCTTGTCTGTCATCACGCGGTCAAAGCCGGATTCGAGCAACCTTCTCGGGATGATAGCCGCGTCTATGTTGAACATTATAGGCATTACAGCCGAGCCTATCGTTATAGGGATAAGGAAGGCCAGAAGCTCTTTGAGCCTGGTCTTATCCGTCTCATCCCTCTTTACAGATTTTTCGAACAGCTCGCTGCGCGTACGCCTGTCACGTGCGTATATTATCATCATGGCAACGTAAGCTGCTATGATGCCGGCAGACGCTCCAAATGTCGCGCCTGCTGCCGCCCTTACAAGACTGGTCTTATAGAACATGTACGCCAGAGTAAGGCCTGCGGCGACTCTTACCATCTGCTCGATGACCTCAGTTATGCCTGTAGGTTTCATGTCCTGCCTGCCCTGATAGTAGCCTCGCATGGACGCGACAAGCGGCGTAAAGAGCAATGCTGCGGATATCGCCTTCATCGATGCTTCTGAGCCCGGGTTTTTATAGAATCCCGCAATCGCTCCGGCCCCGAAATACATTACCACGAACGAAACTATCCCGAGAGCCCACGAAACCTTCATGGCAAGTTTGTAAGACTTGTGAGCGTTGATGAAGTCCCCTTCGGCTATCCTGGCAGATACCATTCTGGATATGGCCACAGGAAATCCTGCTGTTGCTATTACAAACAGCAGGTTGTAGACTGCGTAGGCCGCGCTGTAGTACGCCTGCCCCTCCGCGCCAATCATGTTGGTAAGCGGGATCCTGAAGACAGCGCCGAAGATCTTGCTCACTATACCGGCGATGACCAGTATGGTGGCGCCCTTCATCATCAGCGTGGACGTATGCTGCCCTTTCTGTTCGATATTCGCTTTTTTCTTGCTGCTGTTTTCTGCCATTTACAGTCTCTTGAGTATCTCAGCCTTGGCGTTCTCCGCCTCAGCGATCGCCTTTTCTATATCAATAAATGTGTATTCTCCGTCCCTGTAGAGAGTCATGCCGTCGCACATCGTGAGGCATACATCTTTGCCGTCAGCCGAATAGATGAGGCCGTTGGCAATGTCATCGCAGGCCGTCCAGTTAGGGCCGCTGATGTCAACGACTATGAGGTCGGCCTTGTATCCTTCTTTTACGAGTCCGCAGTCAGTACGTCCCTGAGAGAGAGCTCCAGCCCTCGTGGCGCTCCTGAGTACCTGCTGAGGAGTCATGGCGGCAGGATCCATTGAGGTGACCTTGCCCGTGAGCGCGAACAGCTTGATCTCTTCAAAGAAGTTGAGGCTGTTGTTGCTGGCAACGCTGTCGGTGCCGATGGCAACATTTATGCCCTTCTTGTACATAGGCGGCACATTGCACATTCCGCTCGCAAGCTTCATGTTGCTGCAAGGATTGCTCGCCACAGTAACGCCTTTTTCCTTGAATATGTCGAGATCATGGTCTTCGACCCAGACGCAGTGAGCAGCTGTTGCAGGCACGTCGAAGGCTCCCGCTTCGAGGAATACCTCCGCAGGCGTCTTGCCGTACTTCGCCTTGCAGTTATCATGCTCGCTCTTTGTCTCGGAAAGATGCACATGCATCCTTACATCGTAGTGCTTTGCCATGTCAGAGATGGCCTTCATCATTTCGAAGTCGTTAGTATACTCTCCGTGGATGCTTGCGTCAACCAGTATCCTTCCGTCCTCGAATCCGTAGTACATCTCTATGGCCTGTGCGGCTTCCTTCAGGGATACGCTCTCCGAAACAGGCGTGCCGAAGTTGGTAACGGCCCTCGAGATGTTTGTTTTGAGGCCTGAATGGACTACAGCCCTCACCATGTCATCGGTGAAGTAGTACATGTCTGAGGTCGAAACGATGCCGAATCTCATCGACTCAGCCATGGTAGCCAGCGTAGCCCAGTAAACAGCTTCGCTGTAGAGTTTGTCTTCGAACGGGAATATCCTATCGTTGAGCCATCTGTCGAGCGGCAGATTCTCGCCATAGCCTCTCATGAGGCTCATAGGCGAATGACCGTGCGCGTTATAGAAAGCCGGCATGAGAACCTTGCCCTTTCCATCGTACGTCTCAAAGAAAGCCACCTCGTTTTCAGGAGGAACACTGTCAATGTAAACGATGCGGTGGCAATTCGTGCCTACATACATGTTCTCGCGGTATTCGAAATTCTCATCAATAAGTCCGATATTCTTAAAAAGCATACTGTACCTCCTGATTTACCAGAGGATTATACGATAAATATACTGACAATTGAACATTTATAAACAGAGATTCAAAATACATTAGACAGGTAACTCGAGAACGCCGGCACTTAGCGACTGGCAAGCCGAAGGCGCAGACAGAGCTTAGTACCGCTGCGTTCGAATGTTAGCGAGAGCGTGCCTGGCTGATGTATTTTGAATCTCCTGTATCCATTGAGGCACGAGCAGAAGGAACATGTCCCGTCCGATAGAGCTCATGCTAATTGTTAATTTGCTTGGAGTCTTCTTTGGCGGCGCGCAGGAACCTCATGAGCATCAGAAGCGTTGCTATGTCAAAGTCCTTGCCCATGTGGAATTTCAGCATGGTCGATCTTCCGTCCGTGAGCACTATCCTCTCGCCGTATTCGGATTTCGCCATTACGAATACGAACGGATGCACCTTTACATCTGCGCCGAAGCGTACATTGACCCATCGCTCAGATTTTGATATATCCGCGATCCCGAGGTATTCCGCGTGCGCCCTTATCTCGGCAACATTTATAAGCTCGATCGCTTCCTCAGGGACGTCGCCGTATCTGTCAGTGAGCTCGTCCATTACATCCATCGCATCGTCGCTGTCCATTATTCCGGATATGCGTCTGTAAGCCTCCAGGCGGAGCGATTCATCCTCGATATAGTCTGCCGGGATGGAAGCGTGCAGCGGCAGGTCTATGGTGATGTCCGACCTTGCCTCGCCTACGTCTTCACCCTTCAGCTGTCTCACCGCCCTGTCGATCTCCTTGCAGTAGAGCTCATAGCCTATGCTCTCTATATGTCCGCTCTGAGCCTCGCCAAGTATATTTCCAGCGCCCCTCAGCTCGAGATCGCGCATCGCCAGCTTGAATCCGGCTCCGAATTCCGTGAATTCCCTGATTGCGGCAAGCCTCTTGCGCGCTATCTCAGTGAGCACCTTGCCCGGCTGATACATCAGGTACGCGTAAGCGAGCCTGTTTGAGCGGCCCACCCTGCCTCTCAGCTGATAGAGCTGCGCGAGTCCGAACCTGTCGGCATTGAGGATTATCATAGTGTTGGCGTTCGGTATGTCGATGCCGTTTTCTATTATTGTGGTAGCAACAAGCACATTTATGCGGCCTTCGATGAAGTCGAGCATCGTGTTCTCGAGATCTTCCTCATGCATGCGCCCGTGCCCAACGCCTACTATAGCCTGAGGCACAAGTCTGCTGACGGTCTCAGCCACCTGATTTATACCGGTGATCCTGTTGTTTACAACAAACACTTGGCCTCCCCTGGCGAGCTCACGCGCGATCGCGTTGCGGAGCATCTCTTCGTCGTAAGGCGTAACGTAGGTATGCACCGGGAATCTGTCTCCCGGCGGCTCCTCTATAAGGCTTATGTCCTTGATGCCTGTGAGCGACATGTTGAGTGTGCGCGGGATAGGCGTAGCAGAGAGCGTGAGCACATCGATGCTGCTCCTCACCTCTTTAATCTTCTCCTTATGACGCACGCCGAATCTCTGCTCCTCATCGATCACGAGGAGCCCTATGTCCTTGAACCTGACATCATCTGACAGCAGCCTGTGAGTGCCTATCACGAGGTCTACCCTGCCGCTTTTGATGCCTTTGATGGTTTTCGTGATCGCCGTCTTTGATCTGAATCTCGATAATTCCTCTATCTCGAACGGGAACTTTTCGAAGCGCTCACGCAGGTTGTGGTAGTGCTGGTCGGCCAGCAGAGTCGTAGGCGCGAGTATGGCGGCCTGCTTGCCCTCTGAGATGCACTTGAACACCGCTCTGGCCGCCACTTCGGTCTTGCCGTACCCGACATCACCGCAAAGCAGCCTGTCCATAGGGAGCGGCTTCTCCATGTCTTCTTTTATCTCTTCTGTCGCTCTGAGCTGGTCGTCGGTCTCAGTGTACGGGAAGGACTCCTCGAATTCAGCCTGCCACACTGTATCAGGACCGAACGCGTAGCCGCCCCCGGCCTGCCTCTTCGCGTAAAGCTTTATGAGGTCTTCGGCGATCTCCATGGCAGCCTTGCGTGCACGCTCTCTCGAGCGCCTCCAGCTGGTGCCAGACAGTCTCGAAAGCGCAGGCGGATTTCCTGAGTTTCCTATGTATTTCTGTATCACATCGAGCTGCTCGATAGGTATGTACAGCATGTCCGTGCCGGCATAGCGGATCAGGAGATAATCCCGCGTTACGCCGTCAGCCGTGACAGGCTTTATGCCCTCGAACCTTCCAATGCCGTGTGTCTCGTGCACTACATAATCTCCTTTATGGAGATCTGAGAAGCGTATGCTGTCCTTGGAGCTCTTGCGCTTAGCCTTGCGGCGCGGAGCCTTGATCGCTCCCGTGAAGATGTCCTGTCCGGATATGAAGCATATCTTGTCGTCATCCATTATGAAGCCGCCCGAAAGGCTGCCGCTTCTGTATGATACGCTTCCGCTCACTTCGGCGATCTCGAGATATTCCCTTACCCTCTCGTTTCTCTCTTCAGACCCGGCTGCAATGATGACCCGGTATCCGTCGGCGAGCAGGCGCCCGACTTCTGACGCGAAAAGCTCTATATGCCCGTTGAAAGGAGCTATCTGACGGCTCCTCACGTTATCGATGCTGTCAAACTTATCAACTCCCGGCACCGTCTCGGGAAACGGCGTGAAGACTTCTACATCGCGCTTTGCTGCCGTGCCGTACGCGCCGCTGTAGATCCCGAAGAAATCTTCCTTGTCAGCTGACTCAGGCATGGAGCTCATGACAGCTGCAGGGTCGCAGACTGCCGTAACGGCTCCTGTCGCGTAATCCCACAGCCTGCACTTTTCAACATCGAAGTACTGAAGAAGATCAGCGTATATCTGCGAGCTGGCGCTGGTCTCAAAGATGTCTTTGATTCTGCCCCTGTACGACTCTACCGCGTCTATGCGGCCGTCAGCCACATCAGGGCGCTGGTGCTCCTTTCTGTAGCGGCGTATCATGCGGTCATATTCTTTCATGACCGCAGCAAGGGCCATTTCCTTTTCTTCGTTATTCGGTATGAATTCCGCCGCAGGTACCAGGACCACCTCACTTAGCTGCTCTACGGATCTCTGCGTCTCAGCATCAAAGCTGCGGATCGAATCGATCTCATCGTCAAAGAATTCTATTCTGACAGCGTTGTCGAGCGACGGTGAATAAACGTCGAGTATGCCTCCGCGCGATGTGTATTCGCCCGGAGATTCTGTGACATCTGCTGCCTGATAGCCTGCCAGTGAAAGCCGGCGCCTCAACTCGTGAGGGTCCATCCTGTCCCCTATAGCAATCCTTATGATGGAGGCCTTGAATCTATCCGGGCATTCGGTCAGCTTGATGGCGGCGCTCACGGGCGCTATCACAGCTGTCATGCCGGCGCCCGTCTCCGGATCGGCATCCGGAGCACTGCCCGTCAGGGCAGTGAGCGCCTGTATGCGCTTCACAAGAGCTCCCCTGTCGCGCGCCTCATAAAGCACCTGTACATCTTCTTCCTCAGGAAGCACTATCACATTGAGCTGCGGCATATAAAAAACGAGGTCGTCGGCCAGACGGGTTGCTGCCTGTCCGGTCGGGACCACCGCCAGAAGCTTGTGCTTCTCCTTTATGCCTGCGGCCAGCATGTAAGCTGTTCTGCTGCCGCTGATACCGGTGTGGTCAATTATCATTAGCTTCCTTTGATATCACATGATTGTGCCTGTTCATGGCGTTGTCTACGCCGATGGCTATTATATCCCTTACTGCGTCGGCAGCCTCAGCAGCAGCCTTCTGCAGCAGCTTCTTCTCCTCTTCAGGCACCTTGCCGATCACCCTGTTTACCAGGTCTTCACCCGCTTCGGCAGCTCCGACGCCTATCCTTATCCTTATGAAATCCTTTGTGCCAAGCTCCTGCACAACGCTCTTCATGCCGTTGTGAGTGCCCGCGCCGCCGGACTTTCTTATGCGGATGGATCCCGCCGGCAGGTCTATGTCGTCGTATATAACTATGAGGTTTTCCGGCGCAACATCAAAATACATCGCCGCTTCTCTTACGGCGATGCCGCTCCTGTTCATGTAAGTCTCAGGCTTCACAAGTATCACCTTCCTGCCGGCGATCGTACCGCGGCCGAAGAGTGAATGGAACTTGCTACGCCTCACTTCAATATTCTCATTCGAAGAAAGCACATCTATGGCTTTATACCCCATATTGTGCCTCGTTTCTTCGTATTCCTTGCCGGGATTCCCAAGACCCGCTATCACATACGTATCCTTAGCAAATCCCGGCTCATCATTACTTCTTTTAAAAAGTCCCATTAATAGTCTTAGTTTCCGAACATTACGGAGATCGGCTTGTTGGAGTAAACTCTTGAGATCGTCTCCGCGAAAATGTGTCCTACCGAGAGAACAGTGAACTTCTTCAGTCTCTTCTCTTCAGGGATAGGGATCGTGTTGAGCAGCACCATCTCCTTGATCGGGCTTGCCTCGATTCGCTCGATGGCCGGACCCGAAAGAACAGCGTGAGTAGCGCATGCATATACGCTCTTTGCTCCGAGGTCATCAAGCGCCTTTGCTGCATTGCAGATAGTGCCGGCTGTATCGATGAGGTCGTCAAGGATGATGCAGTTCTTGTCCTTT
>CADATR010000069.1 GCA_902790885.1 uncultured Eubacteriales bacterium | reverse complement strand
CCGGTGTCACCCGAGAAAAGCACCGCGGCTCTTGCAGGCAGCTCCTTCTCAAGCACAGGAATTATGTCTTCTGCCCTGTAGTAAGGATATGCCCTGCGACCTTCATGACTGCTTATCATGCGCTTAGCGCCGAAAAGGATGTCTGCCTTTTCTATAGCCTCAGCTGCGTCGGCTGTCAGAAGTCCTCTGCCTCCCGGGCCGATACCCACAAGGTCGATCTCAATGCGGCTCCTGATGCCGAAGTGCTTCGCGAGAGCCTCGTTTACGGACAGCCCCGTCTCTTCTGTCGGACGTCCGATCATATATACAGGGATGCCGGCTTTCGCCGCAGCCCTTATTTTATCCGGCGCGCCTCCTGCCGATCCGCTTGATTTCGTTACCAGCGTCTTTATTCCGAACTGTTTTATGAGTGCCAGGTCGGTCTCCATGCTGAATGGTCCCTGCATCGCGATTATATGCCTGCCGCTCAGGCCGGCCTGTTCGCACAGCGCGATGCTCTCCTGCGAAGGCAGCACCCTCACATAGAGTCTGCTCCGTACAGCTTCATCCGCAGCGTATATGCCAAGCTCCTTGCTGCCTGTCGTGAGGAGTATGTTCCCCCCGGTCTCCGCAAGCGCCGCCGCGCACGCAGAAGCGTTCTCAAACTCGTGTATCTCAGCGTCTGCAGGGAAAAGTTCACTGTCGGTGTCTCTCAGTATCCTTACGTATTCCTTGTCTGCTGCCAGACAGGCGATATGGATGTTATGTGAAACATCGGCAGCATAAGGATGCGTGGCATCGAATACTTTATCTGCCTCGGCTTTGATCATGTCGTACATCTCTAGCGCTGTCATGCGTCCTGTCCGCACATCAGCCATTTCATCCTGCTCCATGACGAGCTCTCCGTATTCGGTCGCTACGCACACGATGTGCCTGATGCCTGCCGCACTGAGCTTTTCCGAAAGCTCTCTTCCTTCAGTTGTGCCTGAGAATATAAGAGGTTTTTTCATAAATGGTATCCTCTCGGTGTTACGAGCCTGCCATCTATAATGCGGCTCTGCGAATTTCCTATAAACACGGTAGTGAACATGTCTACCGAGGTGTTCCTTAATTCTGCCAGGCTGCAGGTGTGATACTCCTCTCCGTCCCGGCCGATGCTGCGCACATAGCCGCACGCTCTCTCAGGCTCAGCCGTCTCAAGAAGTATGTCGCATGCCTTCTGCAGATAATCATGCCTTTTTCTGCTTGAAGGGTTGTAGATCGCGACAGCGAAGTCTCCTTCAGCGGCCGCCCTCAGCCTCTTCTCTATGAGTTCCCACGGAGTGAGAAGGTCTGACAGGCTGATGACGCAGAAGTCGTGGTTGAGCGGCGCTCCGAGGACTGCGGCTCCGCTCGAAGCCGCGGTGATGCCCGGTATGATTTCTATGGCCGCGTCCGCGCCGAGCTCATCCTTTATCTCAAACATGAGCGACGCCATGCCGTATATGCCGGCGTCTCCGCTGCATACCATGGCCACGCTTTTTCCCTTAGCAGCCTCAGCGAACGCCATCCTGCAGCGCTCAGCCTCCTGCTTCATCGGAGTCGAGAGAAACTCCTTGCCCTCGAATCTGTCTCCAAGCAGATCCAGATACACGGTGTACCCGACTATCACATCCGCTTCGTCGAGAGCCTGCAGGGCCTGCTGAGTCATCATCGATTCCATTCCAGGACCCATGCCTACTACCGCAATGTGTCCGCTGTTTTTATTATCCATTTCCATTCTGTCTGCCTTTACTCTTTGATCTCCGCTACCGCGATGGTCATGCCGTCACGGGCAGTCTTTTTTACTTTCAGCTGCGAACCTCTGCCTGCCGCAAGCACGGCCGCCCGCTCGCACACGTTGTCTACTCCAACCTTTTCGAGCACAGTATCCGAATGGCTGAAGCTGCCCTCCGCCCTTGTCAGAATGTCTGCGTCGAAGGTGATGAGAGGCATGCGCCATGCCTGTGAAAGGCGCTTCAGTCCTTCTTCGTCCTTTTTTATGTCTATGGAAGCGATGCATCCAGCGTCGCTGATATCTATCCCGTTTTCACTCAGTATCTCTTCTGCGAACGCCCTGAGTTCCTCGTACGGTTTACCCCTGCGGCAGCCCATACCCACCGCGTATCTCTTCGGGCAAAGTACTATAGACGCGCTGTCCTTAAGTGCCCTTGCAGACTCAGTATCCGCGACCAGAACATCGACATGCTCTTCAGGCGGATAGTCCTTTATGCAGATGGTCACCGGCTTTCCCCCGAGCGCAGACGATGACACTTTTGCTATGCCATCCCTGTTTGCGATCCTGAGCCCGTTCTCCTTCGCGAAAACATCAACGGAAAACGCTCCGCTCACATCCGTCGCGGTAGTGATCACAGGCTGGGCTCCTATGGCGTCAGCGACCTCGGCCGCGAGACTGTTGGCTCCTCCCACGTGGCCGGAAAGCAGCGGTATCACGAAGCTTCCGCTCTCATCAGCCACTATGACCGGCGGATCCTTCAGCTTGTCGCGCACAAGGGGGGCTATTGCCCTGACCGCAATGCCAGCCGCGCCTATAAACACGAGAGCCTCGCTGTTTTCAAAGGCTTCAGAGCATACCGACGCAAGCGGGGTCCCCTTCGGCACTATGAAAACATCATGGCCGGAAAGTCCTTTTGCCAGCCTTTCACTTAACGTTTTTCCTTTATCTGTAAAGTATGTGATCTTTATTCTCATTGCTCGTCTTTCGCCTTGCGGAACTCCGTAGAGAAGGTCTCATCATAGAGCTTTGACTTTTCATAGCCCGATCTTCCGATCGCATCGCCCACAAGTATGAGCGCTGTTTTGGTGATTCCGTTTTCAGCGGCCGTCCGGGCCAGCTCTGATACCGTGCAGAACCAGAATTTCTCATCAGGCCATGTGGCTTTGTATATGATAGCTGCCGGCGTATCCTCGCTGTAGCCTCCGGCGATGAGCCTTCTGCTGAGTTCTTCGAGCATGCCCGTGCTCAGATATATCGCCATGGTGGATCCATGTGCAGCCCAGCTCTCTATGCTCTCCTTCTCAGGCACAGCCGTGCGGCCTGCCATGCGCGTTATCACCAGAGACTGCGAAAGTCCCGGAAGCGTATACTCAAGATCCATCGCGGCAGCTGCTCCGAAGGCGGCCGACACGCCAGGACAGGACTCATATGTTATACCCAGCTCATCAAGAGCATCCATCTGCTCGCGTACCGCGCCATACAGGCTCGGGTCTCCTGTGTGCAGCCTCACCACGGTTTTGCCTTCCGCGGCAGCCGACTTCATCACATCGAGCACCTCGCCCAGCGTCATGTAGGCACTGTTATGTATTTCGGCGCCTTCACGGGCATAGCCGAGAAGCTCCGGATTGACAAGTGAGCCTGCGTAGATGACAACATCCGCGTCCGCAATAAGCTTCGCGCCCCTGACGGTGATGAGATCTGCCGCTCCCGGTCCTGCTCCTACGAAATACACCTGCTTCTTATCCATTCCACTGCTCCCTGTTGTCTTCTATCATCGCTTCCGCGCCTTCAGACGCCGCGATGAGTCCGTTCTCCTTAGTGTACATTATGCATTCTATGTTCAGTCCGCCGCCTGAGCGTCTGTTGAGGCTGGCGAGTATGCCTTCCATGAGCCTCAAGGCAACACGCCCTGCCATGTCACCATCTGCCTCTTTCAGCTTCGCGAAGGCCTCTTCAGTAGTGAGACATCCAAGTATGCCGAGTATGAGCTCTGCATCCGCGCCTTCCCTTGCCGCAGCTGCCGAGATTATTTCCATGCGGCAGTCCGCTTCGCGGGAGTGCGTATTCATGATGCCTCCCGCCACCTTGACGAGCTTGCCCGCATGTCCGGTGAGGAGCATGCCTTCGAAGCCCAGCTCCTTTATCATGTCGACCGTCATGCCTATGTAATTGCTGCACTTAACGCTGCGGTCGAGGTCCATGCCGTAGTTTTCTCTCATGAAGTCGAGCCCGTAATTGCCCGGAGATACAAAAGCGGTTTTATTGCCTTCGGCCTTTTTCTGCCTGAGCTCGACCCTGATGGTATCCAGTATGGCCTGCTCGCTCATGGGCTCCACCACTCCCGAAGTACCGATGATGGATATGCCGCCCTCTATACCTAGCCTCGGATTGAAGGTGCGCGCGGCTGTCTCTTCGCCTCCGGGTACTGAGATGATCACATTGAAGCCTCCTTCATAGCCGTACATCTCAGCTGCCTCTTCGATCCCGCTCCTGATCATGGCGCGCGGCACGGAGTTGATAGCCGCCGCGCCTAAAGGCTGGTCGAGTCCGGGTCTGGTCACCCTTCCCACACCTTCTCCTCCGTCGATCCGGATGCCGTCAGCATCCGAGAGGCTTACCTCGGCATAGATGAGGGATCCCGTTGTGACGTCAGGGTCGTCCCCTCCGTCCTTTCTGACAGCGCATTTCACGCTGCCTCCGTTTTTTTGTATGTCAAGGATCTCAGCATCAAAAGCGCTGCCCTTTGGCGTGATGATATTCATATTCGATATCTCGGTCCCCGCAAGAAGCATCCATGCGGCTGCCTTGGATGCAGCCGCGGCACAGCTACCTGTTGTGAACCCGCTTCTGAGCTTTTTCTCCATTGTTTCTATTCCATCGAATACAGCAGCGCGTTGACTATGGCTGCCGCCACATTGCTGCCGCCCTTGCGGCCGCGGTTTATTATATAAGGTATGTCTGTCTCGAGTATGAGCTCCTTGGCCTCCACCACATTGACGAATCCGACCGGAACGCCGATGACAAAGTCCGGCTTGAAGCGTCCCTCGTCGTACATCTCCCTGAGTGTGATCAGAGCCGTCGGAGCGTTGCCTATGGCAAAGATCGTCTTTCTGCCCGACGCCATCGCGTCAGCCGCGGCGCGCTCCATGCTCACCGAAGCTCTGGTGACGCCGCGCTCCTTCGCCTCAGCGGCGACATCCTCGTCTGCCATATAGCAGCGGACGCCTCCGCCGTATCCGGCAAGCCGCTTTTTGTTGATGCCTGTCAGAGCCATATTGGTATCAGTTACGATATCCGCTCCTCCGCGTATCAGTTTTCTGGCTGCGCTTACTGCGCCGTCAGAGAAGCAGAGGGTATGGGCGTAATCAAAGTCAGCCGAAGTGTGTATGGCCCTTCTGATTATCCTGTCCTTCTCCGGATCGAGAGCTATGCCCATCTCAGCAAGCTCTGCGGCGATTATTTCAAAGCTTTTAGCCTCTATATCCTGAGGTTTTACGTGTTTTATCATGACTGGTTCCTTTGGACGGTCCGGCTTTTAGAGCCGTTCCCCGGCCTCATATTACTTCACCGATAATTTTTATCAGTTCTTCATTTTCCTCGTGCTTTCTGACCGCTATCCTGAAGTAAGTTTCATCGAGTCCGCTGAAATTCGCGCACCTTCTGATGAGCACCCCTCTCTCAAGCAGCCTCTCATATAGATCTGACACGCTTCTGATGAGTATGTAGTTGGTGTCGCTTCCGTACACCCTTATCCCGAGTTTCTCAAGCTGACCGGCAAGGTATCCTCTTTCACGGTCTATCATCCGCACAGATTCTTCAAGGTAGCCGGTCTTCCTTATCACATCAGAGGCTGCCTCTCCCGTGCGCTCTGCTATCCTCGATACATTCCACTCAGGCAGATGCTTTCTTATGGCAGTCAGCATTTCCCTGTCACGCGATATCACGTAGCCGATTCTTATGCCAGGGATCGCAAAGGTCTTGGTGAATGCCCTCAGGTGAAGCGCGTTGTCGTTCAGCTCCCCACTTCTTATGCCTGCCCCGGTAAGCGGATAGAAGCATTCATCGATCACAAGAACGGCTCCGCGTTCTTCGCATCTTTGCGTGATCGCTCTTTTGAGCGCCGGATCGATCAGTTTACCATTGGGATTGTTCGGATCCGCTATGAAGACCATGTCCGTATCGTAAGCGATGAGATCAAGTATGCCTTCGTCAGGAATGAAGTCTTTGTCCTCATTCAGAAAGTATTCCGTGACCTCAGCGTCAGCAGCTTTGAGCGCCACGGCATAGCCCGCGTAGCACGGAGCTGTTATGAGGGCTTTCTTCGGCGCAGACGATGCTGTCAGGCTCAGTCTGCTCAAGTGACGCTATGCTCCCGCGGAGCTTCTGCTGCGAAGGATCAGGATACTGGTGTATCTCCTCCATGCCGGCCCGCATCGCTTCGGTCACTTCCGCAGGCATTGGCAGAGGATTGAGGTTGACCGAAAAATCCAGTCGCACCTCATTCCTGTAAACGTCTCCGCCGTGAAGCGCAGTTGGTTTGTTTTTATCGTTATTCATATCCATGATGGTTCCTTTTTCGGGTATCAGATGAATATGCTGGCTGCAGTGTATATAACAACCATGCAGAGAGCGAATCCTATGAACGACGCTGAGGTCATGAGTCGGTTCACCCTTACTATGTCGAAAGCCTCTATCTCCCTTACCTTGTCGCCGATGAAAGGCTTCTTTACTGTTTTTCCGAAGTACTGCGCGTCTCCTGCCAGCTGCAGGCCCAGCGCCCCGGCAGCAGCGCTTTCCGTCTGTGCGGCGTTAGGGCTCTTGTGATTCGCCCGATCGCGCTTCCAGATGCGGAAAGCCCGTGACGCGTCATAGTCGCTTCCGCTCACATCGCTTGCCGCTATAAGGAGCAGAGCGCTCAGCCTTGACGGAATGTAGTTCACCAGATCGTCGAGCTTCGCTGCAGCCTTTCCGAACCACATGTACCTGTCGTTCCTGTAACCTACCATCGAGTCCATGGTATTTATTGCCTTGTATGTCAGTCCCAGCACAGGCCCTCCGATGGCCGCATAAAGCATTGGGGCGATAACTCCGTCAGAGAAATTCTCGGCTACTGTCTCTACGGCAGCCTTCGTGACGCCGGTCTCATCGAGCACCTCCGTGTCACGGCCGACTATCATCGAAACCGCTTTCCTGGCGCTGTCCAGAGTCCCCTCCTTCAGCTCGCGGTACACCTTCATGCTTTCGCGTCTCAGGCTCGTCTGAGCAAGCAGGTAGCAGGTAAGTATCGCTTCTGCTGCCACTCCGGCGATCGGTGACAGGCGATATGCCGCGAACATGACTGCTGCAGAAGCGAGCGCTGTGACTCCTGTCACGATGAGTACCAGCTGCACTCCCTTCCTGTGCTCAGAGTCTTTGTCCCTTGCCGCCGGATCGCTCTTTTCTGCCGGTATCTCCCCAAGCAGAGCCGAGTCGAGCCTTGCTATGAGCTTACCTATCCAGACTATCGGATGGGGTATACCGTGGGGGTCTCCAACCATCAGATCCAGCGCGAAGCCCGCCGCAAAAGCGATCATATGCAGTTGAAGCAGTGACATTTCCTGCATCATCAATCTCCAGTTCCATAACATAACCGGCGCCATTAGGCGCGTTGAATTTGAAATAATCCTCTCCTGTGACCAGGTTCATGATGGCCATAATGGTGCCTCCGTGCGCTACCGCGCATATGGTATCGGCCCCGTTCCTGCGAGCCTGCCGGACGGCTTCCCTGAAGCCTCTCCCCGCTCTTTCCCGGAATTCAAATATGCTCTCTCCTCCCGGGATCTTCGAAGCTCCGCCGCTGTCGAGCCATGCCTGATAATCCGGATCTCCGTCAAGCATTGTGTGGTTCTTCCCTTCGAACATGCCGAAGTCCATCTCCCTGAGGTCTTCTATCACGGTCTGATCTCTGCCCGGCATCATGATGGATGCTGTCTCGCGGGCCCTCTTCATCGGACTTACAAACAGCATCGCGTCTTCGGGGATGCCGTCAATGGCCTTAAGCGCATCACGCCCCTCCTGTGAGAGATACTCATCCGTCCTGCAGCCGTTGAAGTACCGTTTTTTGTTTCCTTCAGTCTCGCCGTGTCTTATAAGATAGCATTTCATCTCAAAGCCCCGCCTTCCTATATCTGAATAATGACAGCCCCGGCAGCAGCTGCAGCAGCGACAGCCGCCTCACAGACGACCACGAAGTATCCTGCCGTATCGCCGGTGATACCGCCGAGCTCCTTGTAGCTGAGATATTTATACCAGATGAAGCTGCAGACAGGAGCAGCCGCCAGAATGCCGCTTGCCGGCCACGCGCAATATGCCATCACGAAAGCCGAGATCAGTCCGAGCACCGCTATGATGATCAGGTTGGTCCTGCGTCCGCCCGCAGCAGAGGTAGCTTCGTAATAGAGCATGCCCTCTTTTTTTGCTGACTTAAAGGTCAGCACCGAAAGAGCGCTCAGGCACCTCGAAAGCGCGAATCCTGCTGCGATCCCCATCATCAGCCCGTCAGAAATATCCGAGCCGAGCACGATGATCAGGGACGCGATATAGATAAGTCCGCATATCGCGAACCTTATCACGGCAAAGGCTCCGATGTGAGGATCCTTAAGTATGGCGAGCTTCTCCTCCCTTGTTTTGAACGAGCTGAGCGCGTCAGCGACATCCATGAATCCGTCCGCGTGGAATCCCCCCGTTACGACGAGCGGCACCGCAGCAAGCAGCAGCGCAGCCGCGGCATCCGGAAGGCCAAGGTAAGCGGCTCCTCTGAAGAGCCCGTAAAACAGCAGTCCGATCACCGCTCCGACCAGAGGAAAAGCAGCTATGCTGTATCGCATATCCTCATCCTTCCACTCGAAACGCGGCATCGGTATTCTCGAATATTGCGCGAACGCGACTGCTATTACTCTAAGTATTGTCATATCTTTAAAGTCTTATGGTGTTGTCAGCCAGCTGGCTGAGCTTTTCATTCAGATCATCGAGCGCCTTGGCGTACATGCGTGTCTCGTCATCGAACGAGCCTTCTATTTCAAAATGATTGCTCACGATGATGAGATTGCGCACCTTTTCTGAGATCTGTTTGATGTCTCTGTATACCCTTTCTATCATTTCATCAGGACCGGTGTGCCTCTCGAAGAGCTCGTTCGCGGCGAGATTCGAAGCACACTCAAGAAGAACGGTCATGTCTCCGGCATTGAAGCTCTGTTCCTCTCCTGCTGTCTGCAGGGCATCGCCGATATCATACGGAGCTTCGATGGTTATGAAGCCCTTGCCCGCTCTCATGCGGCGGTGCTTTTCTATTCTTTCCCTGCCCGCTTTGCCGTAAGGTATCATGGTCGCCATGTAGACCCTGTGGTCGGCATCGGACATCTCGGTGACCATCTTCTCAGCCAAGGCTGACTTGCCGCTGTCCGGGTATCCGATTATCAGCACCGTAGTGCGGCCCTCAGGCACAGCTTCATAATCCACGTACTGTTCTACCGTTGTTTCAGCAAAGCTGAGACCGTCAGAGTAAAGCGTCAGAGCGGTATCGAGCAGAGGCATCAGCATCACGGCGCCGGTACCTTCGCCCAGGGCGAGCAGGCCGTCTATTACAGGCTCCAGTCCGAGGATGTCGAGTATGTACTTCATGCCCGGCTCCTTGCCCATGTGTGAGGCTATCATGTACTCCTTTGTGCCCGGAACGAGCCTTTCGGCCACAAGCGCAGCGACCGCGCTTATGAAGCCGTCGATTATCACAGGTATGTGGTAAATAGCGCCCCCAATGAATACTCCCGCAAGGCCGGCGATATCGAGTCCTCCGAGGCACGCGAGCATCTGCTCCGCGTACTCGGGACTGTCCGTCCCGGCATCATCATCAGGGCGGTATCTGTCAAGCGCATCCCTGATCACCTGCATTTTCTTCCTTAAGCCCGCAGTGCTGAGGCCGGCGCCTCTTCCGGTCACCTCGCTGACATCACGCCCCAGAAGCGCCGCCGCAAGGGCCGAGCTTGTCGTGGTATTGCCTATGCCCATCTCACCGGTCGCAAGGAGCTTGTATCCCTTGATGCTGCAGTCGCAGACCATGTCTATGCCTGTCTCTATAGCCTGCATGCATTCGTCCTCATTCATGGCGGGCTCAACAGCAAAATCCCTCGTGCCCTTCATGATCTTACGGTTGATCACGCCCTTTGGGCTGCCTTCCATGTTTATGCCTATATCGACCGGGATGGTGTCCGCTTTGGCCGTCCTGGCCATCTTGCAGACTGAGCTCTCGCCCCTTCCCATCCATTCGGCAACAGCGGCGGTGACATCCTGTCCGGACTGGCTGACACCTTCAGCCACTACACCGTTGTCGGCTATCATCATGATGACTGCGCGCTTCTTTATATCTATCCTGTCAGAATCGTGGATGGCGCCTATGCGTGCTGTTATGTCCTCGAATCTGCCGAGGCTTCCCAGCGGCTTGGCAACTCTGTCCCATCTGCCTTTTATTTCATCGTATCTGTCTTTGTTGAACGGATCTATGCTTATCAAAACGCAGCCTCCCTCAGCACTGAATATATGAGGTCCATATCGAGATGCTCTCTCAATACAGCCGCCAGTCTGTCGTATTCCTTCTCCTTGAACGCTCTGTGCCCGGAAGCGTCGCCTCCGTTCAGGGACACGCCCTTTTTATCTGCCAGAGCCTTTACCACGGCAGCTGCGATCCCTTCGCTGTCAAATATTCCGTGTATATATGAGCCATACACGTCTTTGTCCGCGGCGCCGGTTCCTCCGGAAGTGAATTCCATGGCTTCCGTTCCGCGCCCCGTAAATGTGGTCCTGCCCATATGGATCTCGTATCCTTCTGTCTCAAGACCGCTCAGTCCCGCAAAAATGCCCGCGGTATCGCAGAAGTTCCCGCTGAACTGCTCAGTCTTCTTGCTGCCCGCAAGTACGGTGGATACAGGCAGCAGGCCGAGTCCTTCGACTTCGCCGCCGCCCTCTACGCCTTCAGGATCGGAAATATCCATGCCGAGCATCTGGTAACCGCCGCAGATTCCGAACACCGGGACGCCTTCTTCATGCATCCTGTATATCTCTTTACCGAATCCCTTTTCGCGGAGCCACGTAAGGTCTGCGATGGTGCTCTTTGATCCCGGAAGTATCACCATATCGGCGTCTCTGAGTTCTTCAGGCTCCGCGGCGTATCTGACGGATACATCCGGGAACTGCTCAAAGACGTCAAAGTCCGTGAAGTTGGATATCTTAGGCAGCCTTACGACTGCTATGTCCACGAGTCCCCTGCGGCTTGCAGTGAGCCTCTCTGAAAGAGAATCCTCGTCTTCCACCTTTATGTCCATGTAAGGGACAGTGCCGGCTACGGGCACTCCGCCCTTCTCCTCAAGCATCTCTATGCCGCTGTCGAGGAGCGAAGCGTCGCCTCTGAATTTATTTATAATGAGTCCGCAGACTCTTTCCTTTTCGTTTTCTTCAAGGAGCATCAGCGTGCCGAGAAGCTGCGCGAATACGCCTCCTCTGTCGATGTCTCCCACCAGAAGCACGGGCGCATCCACCATCTCAGCGAGGCCCATGTTCACTATGTCGTTTTCCCTGAGATTTATCTCCGCCGGAGACCCGGCTCCTTCGATCACGATTATGTCGAACTGATCTTCAAGTTCGCGGAAAGCCTTCTTTATTACAGGTATAAGCCCGGTCTTGAATTTAAAATAATCGCGGGCCTTCATGTTGCCTATGGACTTTCCGTTGATGATCACCTGAGAGCCCTGATCGTCCGTAGGTTTCAGGAGTATCGGGTTCATGCATACCAAAGGCTCGATGCCGGCAGCTTCGGCCTGCACCACCTGAGCCCTGCTCATTTCAAGGCCCTCCTTCGTCGCGAAGGAATTGAGCGCCATGTTCTGAGATTTGAACGGCGCCACCCTGTATCCGTCCTGTCTGAATATGCGGCACAGCCCCGCGGCAATAAGACTCTTGCCGGCGTTTGACATAGTGCCCTGTACCATTATTACCTTAGCCATTCTTCTCTATGCTCTTTACAAAACCCGAATAGACTTCTCTGAGCCTTCCGTCCCCCAGACCGTACAGCCTGCTGATGAGTTCATCCGTGAATACCTCTTCAGGCTTTCCGACTTTTTCTACCCTGCCGTCCGCCGAGACGCAGATAACTTTGTCCGCTATGAGATGAGCGAGCTCCAGTTCATGCATCGACATGATGACACCTATCTTTTTATCTCTGGTCAGGCTCCTCAGAAGATCGAGGAACTCCAGCTTGTGCCTTATGTCGAGATACGACGTAGGCTCATCGAGTATCATTATCTCAGGCTCCTGGCAGATGGCCCTGGCGAGCAGAACTCTCTGCCTCTGTCCGTCGCTTATGTGGTCGTAGCTGCGGTCCGCGAGCTCCGTCACGTGCACCAGTTCCATGGTGTCGCGCACCTTCTGTTTGTCCCCTTCAGAGAGTATTCCCAGCCTTCCGGTATACGGATACCTGCCGAGCGATATCACCTCTTCGCAGCTCATCCTCTCCGCAGGCATTCTCTCCGTCAGCATCACGGCCTGCTTCTTCGCGATCTCATTCAGAGTATACGATGAGCGCTCCGCTTCGCCAATGTATATGGTTCCCGCGACCGGCTCCAGCTGCCCCGCGATGGTCTTGAGTATCGTAGATTTGCCGGCGCCGTTTGGCCCTATGAGAGTCACTATCTCTCCCGGCATCACCGTTATATCTGCCCCTGCAACTATGACTTTATGTCCGTAACCCGAGTCGAGGTGCTCCGTTCTGATCACTGAACTCATTCCGTCACCTCTTCTTTCTTCCGATAAGCATCGCGATAACTACAGGCGCTCCGAACACAGCTGTCATGGAGCTGATGCTCATCTCAGTCGGAGCGAAGAGGCTCCTCGCAAGCAGGTCGCAGAAGAGGCAGAACACCGAACCGCCCAGGAAGCACTGCGGTATCATCACGACAGGCTTCGACGTATCGGTGATCGATCTTATGATGTGCGGTACGGCAATGCCCACAAACGAGATCGGTCCGGCAAAGGCCGTTACTGTCGCCGACAGAACGCTTGAGAGAGTTATAAGCCCAATTCTGAATGAGCGGATGTTTACTCCCACGCTGACCGCGTACTGCTCCCCCATCTGAAAGGCATTCATCGGTTTTGAAAGCATGAATGACGCGATCACGGATATCAGCACCACTATCGCGATGGCCCTTATGTTGTCCCAGCTGACAGCCGAGAAGCTTCCCATCGACCAGTTGTGCAGGTTCACTATATTTGAATCGTCAGCGAAGGTTATGAGGAATTCCGTGACTGCCGAGCAGATGTATCCTACCATGACGCCGCATACGATAAGCACCGCCATGCTTTTCACCCTGCCGGATATCAGCAGTATCACCCCTGTGACCACCAGCGAGCCCGCGAATGCCGCGATTATCATCACCAGTGAGTGCACCATCATGCCGTGAGTCAGAGCAAAGACCATCACACAGGCGACTACCAGCTTGGCTCCCGACGAGATACCGAGAATGTAAGGGCCTGCGATCGGGTTCGCGAAAAAGGTCTGCAGCAGAAATCCGGATACAGAAAGAGCTCCTCCGAGCAGGACCGCCGCCAGTATCCTCGGCATGCGGATATCCCAGACGATCTTGCCGAATTTGGATGCCGTGTCATGCGAAAAAAGAATGCGAAGAGCGTCTCCCGCCGTCATTGAGGAGCTGCCTGTAAGTATATTCAGTAGTATCAGTACCAGGAGAAGGATTCCCAGTAAAGCGTAGCACGCTTTGATCCTGCTGCTTTTCATTATTTGCCCTGTTGTTTATTTAAGTTTGTGAAAATATACCAGACCGCTGTCATCAGAAGCGCCTGCGAATATCTTATTCATTTCGACTATCATGTCTGCCGCGCCGGTAGTGCGCTGGAATGTACTGGCATCGGTGCACCACACATTGCCGCTCTTCACCGCCGCGAAATCATCGAATTTATCGGAAAGCGCTCTCAGCTCATCAATGCTTCCGAGACCGCCCTCAATGGTGCTGTTATAGATGAGTATATCAGCATCCACCGCTTTATCATAGAACGCTTCCATCTGCATGTTCATCGTTGAAAGCGCATTGTCTTCTTCATCAGTTATGCCGTCGAGCGCGTACGCGCCTCCGGCTGTCTCTATCATCTTTGTTACATAGTCTCCCGGCTTCCTTACGACCACCGAGCCGTTGGAATTTATCGAGAAGAACGCCACCGAAGGAGCTTCCTTCACAGTGCTTGTATCAATTCCCTCAACTTTCGCAGCTGCCTCATCGAAGAAAGCAGAAGCCTCATCCGCTTTGCCGAAGAGAAGGCCGTAAAGCTTTATCCATTCAAGCCTTCCCAGAGGATCAGACTCGTAGCTCGAGCGCTCCACCAGCACAGGAATGCCGAGTTCCTCTATCGCTTCCTTTATCTGAGGATTGTGGTATATCATGGTGGATTCGATGGCCAGATCAACATCGCCCTCGAGCAGAGCTTCATAGTCAGGCGCGCGGTATTTGCCGACATATTGTATAGTGCCGTCTTCGACCAGCTTCCTGATCTTTTCGATCCCCCAGTCGCCTGCCTGAGTGCTTGTCATTTTCACGGAATCAAGTGCTCCCGCTGCATCGATGAGATCCATCGCTGACGAAGCCGCATTGTAGACTGCTTCGGCCGGAGCGCAGATCACAGTCATGTTCTCCGCGTCTTCTTCCGGTACCCACGACGGGTAGCCCGCCTCATCTTCAGTGACCAGATACCGGAGGCCATCTTCTACACTGACGACAGCGATCCCGTCATCGTAGTAATCAACATGGAACTGATCCGCGTACTTCAGATCCATCGCTCCCGTGTGGTGCTCGGCCCATGCGGTGCTCATGCCGGAGCCTTCC
>CADATR010000068.1 GCA_902790885.1 uncultured Eubacteriales bacterium | reverse complement strand
GATTTGTCCCGACTGAAGAAGAGAAAACAATCAATGGTATACGATTCACACCGATGATATATGAGAGGAAATCAAATGGAAGTGATTTATGAAAAGAAAAAAGAAATGACATTTATCGGGTATCACACAGTAATACGTCCGGATGAAGGATATCAGAAATGCCCGGAATTCTGGGAAAAGGAATACGCGATGAAATATGCGAAGCTCTGGCAGACGATGGAGCCTGCAAATGCTGTCGAGAAGGCGATCATTGAAAACGGGATCGGTATGTACGCTATATGTGCCGAAGCAGAAAATGGCTTCAGTTACTGGATCGCCGGCATGTATCAGGGCGGTGATGTTCCTGACGGACTGGAGCTGTATTCATTTCCTGAGAGCAACTGGGCAGTATTTAGTACAAAGGGACCGATCCCCGGATCATTGCAAACACTGAATACTGCAGTATGGCAGGATTGGTTCCCGAATGAGGGGCGGAAATATCACGCAAACGCAGCAGCGACACTGGAAGTTTATTCTGCAGGTGATCCGAACTCATCTGAATATGAATGCAGCATATGGGTGCCGGTCAGGAACAGAGTGAATGAATATATCGCGTACTGTGGATTGGACTGCGAGACATGTGAAGCCCATATTGCAACTGTAAACAATGATAATGAATTGCGGGTCAAGGTCGCAAAGGAATGGTCGGAACTGAACAAAGTGGAGATCACGCCGGATATGATCAACTGCGCCGGTTGCCGTATCGATGGAGTGAAGACTCCTTTCTGCGATTCACTTTGCCCGATAAGGCAGTGTGCGCTTAGTAAGGATATCGAGACTTGCGGAGACTGCAGCGAAATGAGCTCATGTAAAAAACTTGAGATGATAACAGGAAATAACGAGGAAGCCCTCAAAAGACTTAAAAGATAATTATGAAGAAAAAACTGATTAACTGGGTGGGACTGTTGGGCATCATATCTCTCATCTCATATGTGATGGCGGTGATCATATCTCCGATGGCATACCCGGGATATAACTGGATGGAGCAGGCGGTCAGCGATCTGTCTGCCGATAACGCACCGTCGAAAGCTCTGTGGGATCAGCTGTCGGCACTGTATGGCAGCTGTGGAATCGTTTCTGTTACCTGTGCCTCGGTGTTTGTAGCAGATAATAGGGTATCATCCAGACTGTTTCGCACAGGCATATATCTGTTTGCGATCATGACCTGGGTCTCAGAAGTGGGATACCGCATGTTTCCTCTCGTGGATGCCGGCAAAGAGATAGCCTCATTTCAGGAAGTCATGCATATCGTTGTAACGGCGCTTGTAGTCCTGTTGTCTATCACTTCGCTTTTGGTTCTGATCATAGCCGGTTTCAGGCAGTCCGAAGTCAGAACACTCGGCAGGTTGGCAGCGATCGCACTTGCCATGATGATGATCGGAGCAATAGGAACAGGCATAGCTCCTCCGCAATACTTCGGAATAGTGGAAAGGTGCAGCGTATTTGCTGCGACAGGCTTCAATGGCATACTTGGATGGTACTTGTTCAGGGGCTTTGAATAATATGGGTATAGCTAAACTGGAAACCAGATTAACAGTGCTATACGAGGGGCCGTTCTGGATAGGACTATCTGAAAGGGTAGAGAATGGAAAGCTCACAGTTGCTAAGCATGTTTTCGGTGCAAAACCGAGCATGGCAGATATATATGAGTTCGTATTGAATCACTCTTATGATCAGGAGTATAGTCCGCCGGTGGATGCGGAAATGAAAAAAGAGCATACAAATCCCAAAAGACGACAGAGAGAAGCGCGCAAAATGACTGCGCAGAAGGGCGTCGGGACAAAATCACAGCAGGCGCTTCAGATGCAGCGCGAAGAAAAGAAGATAGAAAGAAAACAGATCAGTAAAGAACAAAAGGAAGCGGAAAAGCAGCGCCGGTTCGAGCTGAGGCAGAAAAAGAAAAGGGAGAAGCATAAAGGTAAATAAATCCATTCACAGTAGACACAAGATCCGGATGAGTGTATCACAGAAGTGTGCTATGCTGTAAAATAACAATGTAACAGGAGGAGACTGGTGTTTTCAGATACAACACCAGCCTCCTTATCAGGATATTAACGCAGCGACGATCGATCGCTGGATAGAAGAAGGCTGGGAAACAAAGAGGAATATCAACAATGACATACCAGAAAGCGATAAAATTGAAGGACGGCAGGACATGCATCCTGCGCAACGGCACTGCAGCTGATGGCAAGTCTGTTCTTGATATATTCAATCTGACACATGAGCAGACAGACTGGCTGCTCTCATATTCGGATGAAAACAGGTTTGATGCGCAGCAGGAGGCTGATTTTCTGCAGGCAAAGACCGACAGCCCGGACGAGATTGAAATACTGGCTGAAATCGATGGCAGAGTTGTCGGGACTGCGGGCATCAGTCGAGTCGGAACTAAGGATAAAGTGAAGCATCGTGCTGAAATGGGCATAAGCGTAGATAAGGATTTCTGGGACCTTGGGATTGGCCGTGCTCTGACAAGGGCGTGTATCGAATGTGCAAAGGAAGCCGGTTATGCCCAGCTGGAGCTGGATGTGGCAGCTCAAAACGAGCGTGCGATCACACTCTATGAGAGCGAGGGCTTTGCCCAATACGGACGCAATCCGAAGGGCTTCCGTTCCCGCTATAGCGGCTGGCAGGAACTCGTCCTTATGCGCTTGGAACTTTTGGACTGAAAGAAAAATGAAGAAGAAAATTGTGATAATAGAAGACGATCCGGCGATCAACCACGGCATTGAGCTGACGCTGGGCAAAGAACAATATGATTTCTGTTGCTGCTATAACCTGCGCGATGCAAAGGATATACATTCTGCAGATCTGATCATTCTGGATCTGAACCTCCCCGATGGGAATGGTTTGGGATTCCTCAAGGAATTAAGAAAGACTTCGCAGATCCCTGTGCTTATCCTTACTGCAAATGACACTGAACTGGATGAAGTGACAGGGCTTAGTCTTGGTGCAGACGACTATGTGACAAAGCCATTTTCGCTGATGGCGCTCAGGCTCCGTGTTCAAAAACTGCTCGCACGTGCTAATGCCGCGGCTGGGTCATTTTCATATGATAAAAATGGTCTATCTCTGGATTTCGATAATCTCCATTTCAGCAAGGATGGTGCAGAGATCGAACTGAGCAAGACTGAGATAAGGCTTCTCAGGTGTTTTGCCACGAATGAAGGGATAACATTATCCCGAGAGAGACTGATCGATTATGTGTGGCAGAATCAGCAGTATGTAGATGAAAACGCACTGACTGTCTCGGTAAAAAGGCTTCGTGATAAGATCGAACGCAAAGATGAAAAGCTGATCCATACAGTATATGGCGTCGGTTATGTTTTCAGATGGGAGCAGCAGGATGTTCAGGCGTGATGAGTATCAGATCCTGAATAAAATGCTGGATGATGCCATAAGCGGTGATTTCTATGAGTCGCGGTTTGACGAATCAGAGCTCTCCAAGCTTCAAAGCAAGCTGATGAGATACCTGTCTTCATCATCCATGTCGGAGCGCAAGCTTCAGGAAGAAAAAAACAGGATCGAGGAGCTGATCACGAACATTTCGCATCAGACCAAAACTCCTCTTACGAATATAATGATCTATTCACAGCTGCTTGAAGAAGCAGTCAATGATGGCCCGGCAAAAGAGTATGCAGAAGAGATCTGCCTGCAGAGCAGAAAGCTGGATGAGCTGATCAAGGCACTGGTGAAAATGTCCAGACTTGAAACCGGCATCTTTCAGTTTCAGAAAGAAGAGACTTCATTGATGGATATCGTCAGAACTGCGTCATCTCAGGCAACTCCACGTGCACAGGAAAAAGGCATCAGCATCACGACCAGTGAAGATAATGATGCGACCGTTATGATCGATCCAAAGTGGGTGACAGAGGCAGTGTTTAACATAGTGGACAACGCAGTAAAGTATTCCGGAGAAGGAACAGAGATATGTATCAGTGTATTTTCCTATGAAATGTTCTCCGGTATACGTGTTTCAGACCAGGGGATCGGTATATCTGAGGATGAGATCCCCAAGGTGTTCAGCAGATTCTACAGAGGTTCCACCGTGCATGATAAGGAGGGTATAGGCGTTGGCCTTTATCTGTCCAGACAGATCGTTGAGGACCATGGCGGCTACATCAAAGTCACATCCAGAGAGGGACAAGGGAGCATCTTTGATATCTGCTTTTCGAATATGTCAGAACTGTAATATTTCAGAAAGGATCTGGAAAGAATGTATTGCTATGCTAAGTACGAATCAAAGTACTTAGCATTTTTGGAGGAACAGAATTCATGGAAGTATTAAGAACTGAAAACCTGAAGAAATATTACGAACAGAGTCAGATCCCTGTAAAAGCGGTAGATGGCATAGACATCTCAGTCGAGCAGGGCGAATTTGTGGCAATAGTCGGAACAAGCGGAAGCGGCAAATCGACGCTGCTTAATATGCTGGGAGGTCTTGACAGGCCGACAGAAGGAACTGTTTTTGTGGATGGTAAAGACATATTCAGTCTCAAAGATGAGGAGCTTACTATATTCAGGCGCAGAAAGATAGGCTTTGTATTTCAGGCATATAACCTTGTTCCGGTACTGAATGTTTATGAGAATATAGTGCTTCCAATACAGCTGGACGGAAATGAAGTAGACAAGGACCATATCGATGAGATCATTAGTGTACTGGGGCTTAGTGAAAAAACGCAGAGTATGCCGAATCAGTTATCAGGAGGTCAGCAGCAGAGGGTCGCGATCGCAAGAGCGCTTGCAACAAAGCCTTCGATCATACTTGCTGATGAACCTACAGGAAATCTCGATTCTAAAACCAGTCAGGATGTGCTCGGCCTTATGAAGACATCCTGCACCAGATTCCGCCAGACCCTGATCATGATCACTCATAACGAGGAGATCGCTCAGATGGCAGACCGCATCATCCGTATCGAGGATGGCCGTGTTGTAATGAAGGGCGGTGCGCTTCATGAATAGTGTAAATAACCGGGGTTGCATAAACAATCTGTGCAGAAAAAGCATGGCTGCAAACAGACGCCGCAACATTATTCTGACCATTGCGATCGTTCTGACAACAGTGATGATGACTACGCTTTTCACTTCGGGCGGCAGCATCATGCGATCAGTTGAACGAAATACCATGTATCAGGTCGGAACAAGCAAACAAGCAGGATTCAAATTCCTGACGCAGGAAGAATATGATCAGCTTTCCGGGGATCCGGAGGTGCATGACCTTTCGTATAACATCATCGTTGGCGAGATCCTGAATGAAGAACTGAATGAAGATTATACAGAAGTCCGTTATACGACTGAAGATGCTGCAGAATGCGGATTCAGTCTGCCTGAAACCGGAAGTCTTCCGGAGGAACCGGACGAGATCGCAACCTGTACATCCGTACTGGATGCGTTTGGTGTGTCGCATGAGATCGGAGAGATCATTCACCTGAAGATAAGCAACGGCTTCGATGAGTATGAAGGAGACTTCAGACTAAGCGGATACTGGGAAAAGCCGGCAGCAACCATGGCTAATGAGATTTATGTTTCAAAAGAATTTCAGGAAGGCTTTTCTCCGGCTTGGAGGAACAAAGCTGATAAGGACAGGTTCATAGAAGCAAACAGCTTTGCCGGCTCTGTCAATCCCGGCTTCAACTTCAGCAGCCGGTACGATTTATCCGGACAGATGGCAGAACTGAAAGATCGTCTGGGATGGGGAGACGAGATCAATGACGGTGTAAACTGGGCATATGCGGCAAACACCTTTGATCCGACTACTGCAGCCATTGTATTGATCATACTTCTTCTGATCATGGCATCAGGATATCTGATAATCTACAACATCTTTTACATAGCGGTCTCGTCAGATATCCGTTACTATGGTTTGCTCAAGACTGTTGGGACAACTAACAGACAGCTTAGGCGTATCATAGTGCGGCAGGCAGCTATGATCAGTTCGATAGCAATTCCCGTCGGATTGATCCTGGGATATTTTGTCTCGGTAGTACTTGTGCCATATATTATGAGTAATTTCAACGCAGGAGACAGTGAGGCGATTGCTGATATACGTATATTTGCTGCCAGTGCGGTTTTCTCATGGCTGACTGTAAGAGCCGGTTGTATAAAACCATGCAGGATAATTAAGAAGATCTCTCCTGTGGAAGCAGTCAGATACAGCGAGTATGCCGGCGACAAGCTTTCTGCAAAAAGAAAAACGCATAAGGTAACTGTCACTTCCATGGCCTGGGAGAATCTGAAGCGCAGCAGACGCAAAACCATTCTTGTCGTGCTGTCTCTTGCTCTCAGCGTGATCGTGATAAATGTTACAGTATCGGTCATATCGAGCTTTGACAAAAACTTATATGTAAAGAACTTTGCGGCAACTGACTTCATGGTCGCCGATGGCTCTGTGATAAGTAAGAACTATCAGGATATGGATTATGAGGGAGTAGCGGATACAGATATCGAGTCACTGAGCAGGATAGACGGTGTGACAGATATCGGAGCTATCCGCATGAGTGAAACGTTGCAGCTCATGGAAGGAAAAGCCCTTGATCGTATGGCAAAGACATATAAAGAACATCCTGACTGGTTCGCCTTCAGTGAAGATCACAAAGCTGCAGTCGAGCATGAGATTTATGAGACACACAGCATAGATGCTCACATTTATGGCATGGATGAATTCCCATACGAGAATATGGAGATTGATGCAGGCGAGATCGATTGGGAAAAGTTCAGAACCGGCAAGTATGTAATAGTGTCATCTCCGGTTGAAAGCGGGAACGGGAAGAAGGATGCAGAATATGCATTCTATCAGATAGGAGAGAATGCAATAGTCGTATTTCCTGATGGTACAGAGGATGAGTACGAAGTCATGGCGATAGGAGATATCCCATATGCCATGGGCCCGGAACACAGTCACGGGCTTGATGTATACTTTACACTTCCGATGGGTGAATACCTGAGGCATATTCCGGAATCCGGAGGCGCAATGAAACTCTTCTTCAATGCAGATGAGGCAAAACTGGAAGCAGTAGACGATGAGGTCAGAGAGTACTGCGAGGTTACGAAGCCGCAGCTGGGCTATACATCAAGAATGACATATCTGGACGACTTCAAAGAAATGGTAAGGATGTTCCTTCTTGTTGGCGGCGCACTGAGTTTTGTTCTGGCACTCATAGGTGTTATGAATTTTATTAACCTGACCGTTACATCAATCAATGAGCGAAGGACTGAACTTGGAACTTTAAGAGCGATCGGAATGACCGGAAGACAGATGACTCAAATGCTCAGAATGGAAGGAGTTTTCCGTATATGCCTGACCTTCGCGTTTGTACTGACTGCCGGCATGCTTCTCAATCATATTCTTGTAAATCTAATAGCAGGACAGATGATGATGTTCAGCTATAAGTTCGTGATATGGCCGGTGCTGGCTTGCATACCGATATTCACGGCGATCTCAATTGTGGTGCCTGGAATGGCAGTGAGAGAACCAATAGACATGAGTTATTCCAACTGATAGAATTATTATAATTTAAAATAGAAAAGGAGAGTGCTGTTTGAAAAAACTACACAACACACTAGAGATTGTATGCTGACCGGGAGGTTGGCGTGCGATCACAAGAACCTCCCGCTGAAAGGCAATTGAAGTCAACAATTTTCAGGAGGTAAAAAAATGAATGCAAATGACGTAATAATTCGTTCGGAAAAGAAAGTAGAATACAGGGAAGTAGAGAATCTTGTAAGGGTGTCGTTCTGGAATGTATATAAGCCCGGTTGCAGTGAGCATTATGTGCTGCGTGTGCTGAGAGATGATCCGGCATTCGTGAAGGAACTCGACTTTGTCATGGAAAAGGACGGCAGGCTGATCGGACAGAATGTTTTCGTGAGAACCGTTATCAATGCAGATGATGGCAGGGATATCGATGTCCTGACAATGGGTCCTATCTGTATAACGCCTGAACTGAAGCGCAACGGATACGGCAAAATGCTGCTTGACTTTTCCCTCGAGAAGGCTGCGGAGATGGGATTTGGCGCAGTCCTGTTCGAGGGCAACATAGACTTCTATGGCAAGAGCGGTTTTGACTATGCCCGAAAGTTTGGCATACGCTACCATGACTTGCCGGAGGATGCCGATGACTCCTTCTTCCTTTGCAGAGAGCTGATACCAGGCTATCTTGAAGATATTACCGGAGTATATCAGACGCCGCCTGCATACTATGTGGATGATGCTGATGTAGATGAATTCGACAAGATATTCCCTGCAAAGGAAAAGCTGAAACTTCCGGGACAGATATTTAAGTAAACGGAATTGAAAAGCGGGTAGCTTCTTCTGGGAATATTGTGATAACAAACCCTGGAACAATGGAACAAAGGTTTTCGTAAACTTCCGAAAAACATACGATTGCAACTTTTATGCGATAGAATCGCTGCTGTACAGTTTTTCGCAATTGGTGTTCCGATCGTTCCAACTTGGCTAAAAGACAGTATTTTCAACACATTAGGATGGAACAATCTCTGGAACAAAGTCCGGAACAGTCCGTAAAACGACCTTGATCATAGATCGTTTTAACAACTGTTCCGGTTGTTTT
>CADATR010000067.1 GCA_902790885.1 uncultured Eubacteriales bacterium | reverse complement strand
TCTCGTCGAGCTCCCTCTGGAGATGCTCTATCTGGCGCTTGATGGCCTGCTCACGGTACATCTTCTGATGCTCTTCCTGCTGAGAAGTCATTGCCTCATTTGTGATGCGGCCGACCTCCATAAATCCGTACAGTGCTTCTTCGATGAGTTCCGCTCTCTTTAAACGGCTGTCTTCAGCAAGGATCGCATATCTGTCGCTGTTAGGCATATCCATCCACGGCGACATCACGCAGGCTGCTCTCTCAAGTGAATCTATCTGCCTGAGCCAGTATTCGGCTGAGTCAGCCCAGTCGAAGCCGGCAGCGAATTTGCGCATCTCATCAAGCATGCCTTTGAGCTTTTCAGACTCAACGCCTTTGCTCATGTCGTCGATGTCGTTTCTTCTCGACATTGAAAGTCTGATGGATTCGTCGGCTCCTATCTCGATGTTCTCAACATCGACTCTGTAGCCGGTATGGATAACGACATATCCCTGATGGTTTATCTCTTTTATCTCTCCGGAGATGCCTATAGGATAGAAGCTCTCCGATGTAAGGTCCTTATAGCTTTCGTTGTCTCTGGCAACGATAAGAACCACTCTTTCTCCCACGGCAAGCGTTTTATCGCCCGCATTCCTTCTCACCTGATTTGTGTTGAAGTATATGTTCGCATCAGGCGCCAGTATCATGTTATATACAGGTACTACTATCATATTTGCCGCCTTTCTGCCCTTTTCGGGTATAAGAATGGCGCATCACAGAGATTTGCGATGCGCCTCTTCTGTAACTTCAGTCACGGTCAGAATTTCAGCTTACTGAACCTTTCCTTCTTCGGATATGCCTCGTGCCCGAGCTTTCCGGCCATCTCCTCGATAGCCTTCTTCTCCTTGCGGTTCAGATGTGTAGGAACTTCGACTACGACCTTAACGTACAGGTCACCCTTGCGGCCGGTCCTTACATTAGGAACGCCCTTGCCTTTGAGTCTGAAGGATGAACCGGTCTGAGTTCCAGGGGTTATGGTATAGCTGTAGCTCTCACCGAATCCCGGTACCTGCACCTTGCCTCCGAGTGCAGCCACATCGAAGGTTATAGGCATTTCCAGATACAGGTCATCTCCTCTTCTCTTGTAAGTGCTGTGCGGTCTTACATTCACAACGATGTAGAGATCGCCGTCAGGTCCGCCGTTGACTCCAGGTTCACCCTGTCCTCTGACTGTTACGATGCTGTCAGTATCGACTCCTGCAGGGATATCGATCTTGATCTTGACAGTCTTTCTGTTGACACCGGTGCCTCCGCAGTCCGTACAAGGCGATTCTATCATCTGTCCGCTGCCTCCGCACTTCGGACATGTGGTGATGTTCTGGAACCTTCCGAATGGCGTATTGCTTACCTGTGAGATCTGTCCGCTTCCGCCGCACTGATCGCATGTCTTTTTGCCTGTGCCCGGTTTGGCTCCGCTTCCGCCGCAGGTCTTGCACTTGACATTCTTTGTTATTTCTATCTGCTTGCTGCATCCGAAGAGAGCATCAGTGAAGTCGATCGTGATCGTCTTCTGAAGGTCCCTGCCTTTCTGCGGGCCGCCTCGTCTTGAGGATCTTCTGCTGCCGCCCATTCCTCCGAACATATCGAATATGTCGTCAAAATTCATTCCGGCTCCGCCGAAGCCTCCACCGAAGTTGCCGAATCCGCCAAATCCGCCGAATCCGCCCTGGCCCGCTCCGAAGTTCGGATCTACTCCCGCAAATCCGAATCTGTCATATTTGTCCTTTTTGTCGGGATCAGAGAGAACTTCATAAGCTTCATTGGCTTCCTTGAACTTCTCCTCCGCCTCTTTATCGCCCGGATTCTTGTCAGGGTGATATTTCATGGCGAGCTTATGATAAGCCTTCTTTATCTCCGCTTCTGATGATCCCTTGTTGACCCCGAGGACCTCGTAATAATCCCTCTTGTCTGCCATATAGGTTATTTACCTTTCAAATTATTTTTGATATCAGTCGTCAACTACCTCGTAGTCAGCGTCTACTGTTCCGTCGTTAGGAGCTGAGTTTCCGCCCATGTTGCCAGGATTGAAGCCTGCTCCGCCCATGTTGTTAGGATCGAATCCCTGAGTGCCTGCAGCTCCCTGCTGAGCAGCCTGAGCTTCCTGATAGATCCTTGTGGAGATCGGATAGAAAGCGTTTGTGAGAGCTTCCATCTTTGCCTTCATGTCGTCTACGTTGCCTGCGTCGACTGCCTTCTGGAGCTCGTCCTTAGCAGCTTCTACAGTTGCCTTCTCGGAATCTGTGACCTTGTCGCCAAGCTCCTTGAGCTGCTTCTCGATCTCAAAGATCATTCCTTCGGACTGGTTCTTTGTCTCAACAGCTTCCTTCTGCTTCTTGTCCTGCTCCGCGAACTGCTCAGCCTCTTTGATCTTTGCATTGATCTCATCGTCTGACAGCTTTGTCGAAGAAGTGATAGTGATCTTCTGCTCCTTGCCTGTAGCCATATCCTTGGCGCTTACGTTTACGATACCGTTGGCGTCGATGTCGAATGTGACCTCGATCTGAGGGATCCCGCGAGGAGCCGGTGCAATGCCTGTGAGCTGGAATCTGCCGAGTGTGATGTTGTCGGCAGCCATTTCTCTTTCACCCTGCATTACGTGGATGTCTACTGCAGTCTGGTTGTCTGCTGCTGTTGAGAAGATCTGGCTCTTCTTTGTAGGGATAGTTGTGTTTCTCTCGATGAGCTTTGTAGCGACTCCGCCGAGTGTCTCGATCGACAGTGACAGCGGTGTGACATCGAGAAGAAGGATATCGTTGACCTCACCTGTAAGTACGCCTGCCTGGATAGCAGCTCCGATAGCTACGCACTCATCAGGGTTGATTCCCTTGAACGGCTCCTTGCCTGTTACGTTCTTTACTGCTTCCTGAACAGCAGGGATACGTGTTGATCCGCCTACCAGGATCACCTTCTCGAGGTCTGCGGAAGTAACGCCGGCATCCTTCATGGCCTTGTGCATAGGCTCGATGGTTCTGTCTACGAGGTTCTTGGTGAGCTGCTCAAATCTTGCTCTTGTAACATCCATGTCCATGTGGAGCGGACCGGAAGCGTTTGCAGCGATGAACGGCAGGCTTACCTTTGTTGTCTGTGCCGATGAGAGCTCTTTCTTTGCCTTCTCTGCAGCCTCTTTCAGTCTCTGGAGGGCCATCTTGTCCTGTCTGAGGTCGATGCCGTTCTCCTTCTGGAAGCTGTCTGCCAGGAAGTTCAGCAGAGCGTTGTCGAAGTCATCTCCGCCGAGATGTGTATCGCCGTTTGTAGCGAGTACTTCGAATACTCCGTCTCCGAGCTCAAGTACGGATACATCGAATGTGCCGCCGCCCAGGTCGTAGACCAGAATCTTGTGGCTTCCTGTATCCTTGTCGAGTCCGTATGCCAGCGAAGCAGCTGTAGGCTCATTGATGATCCTCTTTACGTCGAGGCCGGCGATCTTTCCGGCGTCCTTTGTAGCCTGCTTCTGAGCATCGCTGAAGTAAGCAGGAACTGTGATAACAGCCTCTGTTACCTTTTCGCCGAGATATGCCTCTGCGTCAGCTTTCAGCTTCTGCAGGATCATAGCGGAAATTTCCTGAGGTGTGTAGTCTTTTCCGCGAAGGTTGACTGTGTAGTTTTCACCCATGTGTCTCTTGATGGAAGCTACTGTTCCTTCAGGCTCTGTGATGGCGATTCTCTTTGCTGTCTCACCGACAAGTCTCTCGCCGCTCTTTGTGAATGATACTACCGAAGGTGTTGTTCTCATTCCTTCGGAGTTTGTGATAACTGTAGGTTCTCCGCCTTCAAGTACTGCTACGCAGCTGTTGGTGGTGCCCAGATCGATTCCTATAACTTTACTCATTTCTATTTCCTCCTCAAAATATGTGAGATTTATTAACTTTAATTCTTTTTATTGACTGCTACCATCGACGGTCTGACGACCTTGTCTCTGAGCTTGTAGCCCTTCTGCAAAACCTTTGTGATCTTGCCGTCGTCCTTTTCATCGATGTTGTCGGTCATTACCGCATTGTGGACGTTCGGATCAAAGTCCTCGTCCAGCGCCTTTATTTCTTCCAGGCCGGCGTTCTCGAGGGCTTTGCAGAGCTGCCCGAATATGAGCTCCATTCCCTTCGCATATCCTTCAATGTCATCTGTCTCAGTGCTCAGAGCTCTTTCGAAGTTGTCCAGTACCGGCAGTATGTCTGCCACGATCTTCTCGTTCGCGTACTGAAGTGTGTCGGCTTTTTCCTTTGCCGCGCGCCTCTTGTAGTTCTGGAACTCAGCCATGAGTCTCATGTAGCGTTCGGATTCCTGAGCCGCTTCCTCTTCGGCTTCCTCTTCGGCTTTCTTTGCGGCTTCCTCAGCCTTCTTAGCCTCTTCGTCAGCTTTATCTGCCCCGTCTTCCTTTGCAGGCTCTTCAGCAGCCTCGCCTTCAGCCTTTTCGCAGGCTTCTTCAGCCTTTACTTCTTCAGCTTCATCCGCTCCCTCTTCGATCGTGATCTGCTTCTTCTTGTCTTCTGACATCAGTAATTGTTCCTTTCGTGCGGTTTTTTATTTCTTTTGCTTCTTGCCGCCGGCATTCCCGTCACCGGTACTGTCCGTAAGCCTGAAGCTCTCGCTGAGGTTATTGGTAAGATACTCCATGACTGAAGTTATCTCGCCGTACTTCATTCTTATCGGTCCTATGACTCCGACCTTGCCGACGAGCTTGCCGTCCACATGGTAGGATGCCGTGATCAGCGCGCAGTCCTTCATGGTGTCGTTCTCGTCGCCTATGGTAACGACGACTCCGTCGCCGCGGGCAAGCATCTTCTGCGTGAACCAGTCCTTGCGGGCGAAGAGCTCCATGAAGTCTCTCGCGCGGTCGATGCTGGTGTATTCAGGCAGATTGAAGATGTTTGTCATGCCTTCCATATACAGATTAACGTTCAGCATGTCTTCGAGTGTCCTGAGAAAACTCGGCATTACGCTGCCCCTGAGAGCGCTCAGCGCTTCTATATCCGATCCGACATCGTGTATGATCTCTCCCTTAAGGACATCGTCAAGGGTGCGGCCCTTATAGCTGACTGTCATGTTCTTGCTCAGAAGCTCAAGCGCTTCCTGCGTATACGGAACATTCAGCCTCAGTGTGGTGTTTGTGATGTTGCCGCTTTCTCCGACTATCATCAGTATGACCGTGCGCTCATCAACTGGCAGGAGCCTGATGAAGCTGATGGTCTCATCGTTTGTGGCAGGTGTCATCGCGAACGATGCCAGATGTGTGATCTCAGAAAGAAGCTCCGCCGCGTGCCTGATGGTTCTGTCAAACTCGTCTCTGCTTGCCGACAGCCTGTCGTTGATCATGCGCTTGTCCTTTGCGCTGAGGTTCTTCTTCTTCATCAGCTCGTTTACATACAGCCTGTATGCCTTGTCCGAAGGGACTCTGCCGGCTGATGTATGAGGATGAGTCAGATAACCCAGCTCTTCAAGATCGGACATCTCGTTTCTTATGGTCGCAGGGCTGACGCCAAGGTCATATTTCTTTGCGATCGATCTCGAACCGACCGGCTCGGCGTTCTCTACATAATCTGTTATGATCGCCTGCAGTATCTGTAATTGTCTATCGCTCAGATCCATGTCTTGCCTCCCTGATTTTTTTGATTTGTTAGCACTCATCATTCGAGAGTGCTAATCACAAGTCATAATATACTCGCACGGCACAACATTGTCAATACATAATTACAATAAAAAAAAGCGCCCGAAGGCGCTGTATTCAGTCACGGCTGGCCGAGTATGTTGCTCATGAAATAAGGGAGCTGTTTTCTCCACCAAGGCCAGTCATGGTTGACATCATAGCCCCAGTAATCAGCCCAGTGAGGAATACCCTTGCTCTCGAAAGCCTCATGGAGTTTCTGAAGGTCTACCCTCATCTCGTCTTCCCATGCGCCCTGTCCGCAGCAGAAGATTATGCTGCTCTGTCTGTAGAGATCGGTCCAAGGATGATGCTCAGGCATGTTAGGGATGAATTCTATCGGCGAGTTCGCGTATGTGAGGTCGTCCTTATAGTCATGGAAGAAGTAGTTTGTATCGAACAGACCGCTCATCGCGATCACTCCTCCGAAAAGATCAGGCCTGCGGCAGAAGAAGTTCATTGCATGAGTAGCTCCCATGCTGCAGCCCGTAGTGATGGCGCGCTCGTCTCCAAGATACTGCGGTACGAGCTCGTCTGTAACATAGCGGAACCATCTCTCATGGAGCTCGAGTCTTTCGCGCTCGTTCTTTCCTTCCGCTGACCATGTTTCTTCATCTATACTGTCAACGCAGAGCACTCTGAGCTTTCCTGCCTCGATCCACGGAGCGATGGTATCGATCATTCCGAAGTTGCGGAAGTCATAGGTGTGGCCGTTCTGAGGTCCGAAAGCTACACACAGTCTGCCGCTGTCTCCGAAGACCGCGTGCTCCATTTCCCTGTCAAGTATCCAGCTGTACTCTTTCTTGTAATAATCGTTCATTCTTTTTCCCCTTTACCATTATATATATTATTCCGCACGTTCAGTCACGAATCCGTTGAACTCCTCAACCTCTTCGAATGTTTTGAATACCGCGGTATACATCTGATTGCCCATGGCTCCCGACAGTACATCAGGCATGCGTTCGCACATCTTCATGCAGTGGCCGTACTTCTCAAGCACCTCTTTATGGCTGTGCTTATACTGATGGATGTCCTTTCTTGAAGCATAAGCGCAGTACTGGTCGCCGCCGATGTCAGGAAGACGGCGCTCGTTGTGAGCCACCATCTCAGCCCATATCTCATACACATCAGTATTATGTGAGTAATTCATCATGTCCGGTGTGTAGCCGCCTGCAGGTCTCATGTTTACCTCAAGGCCAACGAATTCGCCGACGTCCCCGAGATTCTTTCTGGCCTGCGTGAGGCGGAAGAATTCGAAGTGTACGAATCTGCTCCTCACCTTGAAAGCCTTCAGTGTGGCGCGGCCGTATTCTTTCAGCTGAGCCGGCACCTCAGGTGTGGTGTAATATGTAAGCTCGAGTCCCTTGTTTACAAGGTCAGCTATTGAAGGCGGGAACCAGTTTGAGCTCTCAAAGAGCACCTCTCCATCAGCGTTTACAATGGCGTCATATGAATAGATGTAACCGTAAACGAACTCCTCCATTACATAAGGATGCTCCGGAAGGTTGCCGTAGAACCACTCGAGGTCGGCATCGTTCTCAAGCTTCCATGTATCCGCTGCGCCGACTCCGACGTCTGGCTTTACGATGACCGGATAGCCTCCGATCTCGTCGAGGAAGGCTCTTGCCGCTTCTATATCCGTTACCTTGTGATTGCGCGCGGTAGGAACACCTGCTTCCTTATAGAACGGTTTCATGGCCGACTTGCTCTTCCACATTGCGAGCTCCTCAGGCTGAACGCCGCTGCCGATATTGAAATCCTTTCTGAGTCTTGCGTCCTGCTCAAGCCAGTACTCGGTGTTGGATTCGAGCCAGTCAATCTTTCCGTGCTTGAAAGCCAGAAATGCGACAGCGCGGTACATCTCGTCGTAGTTCTCCATATTGTCTACTTTGTAGTACTCAGTCAGAGCTGCCTTAAGAGGCTCTTCGAGAGAATCATACGGAGCGTCTCCTATTCCCAGAACATTGATGCCATTTCTCTTCAGTCTGTCACAGAACTGCCAGTAAGTATGCGGAAAATTCGGTGAAACAAAGATGAAATTCATTTTCTTACCCTTTCTTTATTTATCTCTCCTGCCGGCAATATAGTACGGCACTGCCACAAACAGCGCCCCGCCGGCAATGTTGCCCAAAGTTACCATTGCCAGATTGTAAAAGAAGCCTCCTGCCGTCACGCCCTCGTGGACCGGCTGCAGAAGAGCTACCGTAAACAGTGTCATATTCGCGATGCTGTGCTCGAATCCTGTCGTTATGAAAGCGAAAAGGCACCAGAACACCATGATGAGCTTGCCCGCATCCGAGCTCGCCCTGCCTGCGCACCATACCGCGAGGCATACGAGGAAGTTGCAAAGTATGCCCCTGGCAAAGAGTGCCACAGCTCCGGCCCCCATTTTTGCCGCAGCCGCGGATACCATGAAATCAGCCACAGGGCCTGCGCACAGTCCTGTCAGATGATAGACCGCGGCAAGCAGCATTCCTCCAGCGAGATTTCCTGTCCAGCATATACACCACAGTTTGAGAGCGTCCTTCAGAGTCACCCTTTTGTCGAGCATTCCTGCCGCCATGGCAAGGTTGTTGCCTGTAAAGAGCTCAGCTCCGGCCATGACTACAAGACTGAGGGCGACACCAAAAGTGAGCCCCATCACGATCTTCGCGTATGGAAGTCCGGTAAGCAGTCCGCCCGAGGTGAACGCCAGCAGCACGCCTATCCCTATATACGCGCCGGCCAGCATCGATACAACGAAGTATGCGAGCGGATCCCTGTTCATGAACGCCACCTTCGCGGCAGCCCCTTCAGATGTCCTGTTAAAATCGCTCCTGAACATTTCTGACCCCTCTTTTGTAGTATACGCCGTTTATTATACTCATATTTGTGTCATTTCACAATAAAAAAGGACGGGACCTTGTGTCCCGTCCGCGTGGTGGCCCATATTGGACTTGAACCAATGACCTACAGGTTGTCACCCTGTCGCTCTCCCAACTGAGCTAATGGACC
>CADATR010000066.1 GCA_902790885.1 uncultured Eubacteriales bacterium | reverse complement strand
GCATTCCATGTAAATATCGTTTTCTTTTTTAACGATATTGTCAGGTTTGTCGCTTTTATTATGCGACCTGAATTCCTTGCTGCTGTATGTGCTCTTCGCCATGTCGCTGATCACTCATATTCGGCTTTATGATCTTCACCAAGTATGCGGTCGACTATCTCTCCGACTGTATCGCCCTTTTCGATCTCGATCCAGTTGAGAAAATCATATCTCTTGAGCCAGGTGTACTGCCTCTTGGCGAAATGTCTGGTGTTCTTCATTATGAGCTCTTTCGCGTCATAAATATCGTATTCGCCCTTGAGAAAACCGATCACTTCCTTATAGCCGATGGCTTTCATCGCCGGAAGATCCTCGGTGTATCCCCTGTTCAGAAGATCGCTCACCTCGTTGACGAGGCCCTGATCGAACAGCCTGGATACCCTGCGGTTGATCCTGTCATAGAGCCATTCCCTTTTCATGGTAAGAGCGTAGAACCTGAAATCGTAGTCAGGATTGATCTCGCATTCCGAAAGATCTTTTATGCCCTTGCCGTGCTCGTAGGCTTCGATCGCGCGTATTATTTTGCGCGTGTTGTTAGGGTGTATCCTGGACGCCGCATCAGGATCGAGGCCCTGCAGGTACTCGTGCATGTATTCTGTGCCGCGCTCAGCCGCCAGTTCCTCAAGCTCCTGTCTGCGCTCCTCGTCATCAGGCGCCGCGCCGAAGTCCATGTCGTAAAGTATGGCGTTGAGATACAGGCCCGTACCGCCGCATACTATCGGGGTCTTGCCCCTCGCAAGTATGTCATCAATAGCCTCGAGGGCGAGTTTCCTGTAATCGGCAACAGTCATGTTTACTGAAGGATCCTCAATCGAATAGAGATGATGCTTTACCTCGGACATCGCCGTACCCGAAGGCTTGGCGCTTCCGATGTCCATGTATTTATACAGCTGGACCGAGTCACAGTTGACTATCTCGCCGTGTATACGCTTCGCGAGGTAGTAAGCGATCAGGCTCTTGCCCGACGCTGTAGGACCCGAAATAATATATACCGTGTTTTTCATTTGTTTTGTATTCTCTCCGAATCATCTGCAGGAGGGATCTGCCTCCCCGCTATTTACGTCTGAACGATCTTTCGATGTCATAGCTGCTTATCCGTATGAATGTCGGACGTCCGTGAGGACAGGAGTACGGATTATCGCACTCCGCGAGCTGTGACATGAGATCGGTAATTTCATGTTCTGAAAGCACGTCATGTGCTTTTACGGCAGACTTGCACGATTTTGTGATTAGTTTGTCGACTACTATCCTGTTGACGCCGCCGTTCTCTCCGACAGCTTCGGTATAGCCGCGGGCGAAGCCTTCAGCCTCGTCTATGCTCATATACGGAGGTATCCCTCTTACTATGAACGTGCAGTCTCCGAAATCTTCGATATCATAGCCCATGCGAACAAGATCGCCGAGCCATTCTCCGCTCATTGAGTATACATCATTGCTCACGCTGATTGTGAAGGCCGTGAGAACGGGCTGTGGTGAGTGTGCGGAGTTGTTGTACCCGCGCATGAACTTCTCGTAGAAGACGCGCTCGTGTGCGGCGTGCTGGTCGAAGATATATACCTCATCATTGCCCTGCATTATGATGTATGTGTTGAAAATATACCCCTTGTAAGTGAGATCCGCGAAATCAAAAGGTGCCGCAGCCGGCACAGGTGCCGGTGCAGGTACTGGTGCAGGTACTGGTGCTGTTCCTTTTACCGGTGAAGAAAGCGGGATGTAATCCGTGACCGCTTCTTCGGCGACCTCTGAAACCGCTGCAGTCTCAGGGGCTGTGCCGGCTTCAGGAAGCTCGCGGGAGCTCTGATCATCAAGTCTTTTCAGAAAAACCTTTATTGAGGTCTGCTCTGTATCTTCCCTTTTGGGAACATCAACATTTAACTGTTTTTCAGGAGCGCTTTCAATGTTCTTTACAAAACCTTTAGGAATTCCGGCTCCGGTCATTACGGCCCTGCTGACAGCCTCTGCTATGCCGCTTCTGATTTCATCCTGCCTGAGGAATCTTATCTCGAGCTTTCCCGGATGGATGTTTACATCGATATCAGAAGGCTCAGCCTCGATGAAGAGGACTGCTGCAGGGAACCCGCTGAATACGCGTCCCTGATAACCTTCCTCGAGTCCCTTTTCTATGACCGCGCTCGAGACCAGCCTTCCGTTGACAAAGAAAAGCTGTCCCTTTCTGGTGCTCATGGTGCTTCCCGGGTCTGAGACAAATCCTGTTACAATATCGCTGCTTACCGGGATAAGACCGTTTTTCGCCACAGACGGATACAGCAGACTTATGACCGCATGCGCGTCACCGTCGCCGCTCGTGGAGAAAAGAGTCATGCCATTATTGATCATCATGAATCGGATGCCCGAATAGCATACAGCGTACTGCTGTATAAGCTCGATTATGGACGAAGCTTCACGGGCGTCTGTTTTCATGAATTTGCGCCTGGCCGGAGTATTGTAGAAGAGATCTTCGACTATCACTGTAGTGCCGGTATTGCAGCCTGTACGCTCCTTTGAAACGACTCTGCCGCCGTGGAGCACAAGCTTAACGCCCGATACATCCTCAGCTCTTCGCGTGACCATCGTAAGCCTCGATACCGCGGAAATGCTGGCCAGCGCCTCGCCTCTGAACCCAAGCGAGACTATGTTGTCGAGATCTGTGATGCCGCTGATCTTGCTCGTGGCGTGCCTCAGGAAGGCGGTTTCGGACTCATCATAAGAGATGCCGCATCCGTCATCTGTCACACGTATATACGACTTGCCTCCCTTGCGTATCTCAACGATGATCGAGCCCGCTCCGGCGTCTATTGAGTTTTCGATCAGTTCCTTTACCGCGGAGACCGGCCTTTCGATCACCTCTCCGGCTGCGATCTTATCCGCGACAAAGCTGTCAAGCACTTTGATCATTTCAGTCGTTTATCTCCCCGATGATCTCCTGAAGCTTTACAAGAGCCGAGACAGGAGTCATCGTGTTTATATCCAGTTCCTTTAACTTTGAGGCAAGATGCCTGTACTTGGCGGCATCCGCGTTCATACCCTCTTCTGCGAGCTCGTCGTTCATGAAGGATATCTGCTCAGATCTGTCCGGCGCATCGCCGCGCACCTGCGCTGATAAGGTCTCAAGCTCATTGAGCTTATGCTTCGCATCTTTTCTTATTACCTCAGGTATCCCGGCTATTCTGGCAACATGGATTCCGTAGCTCTTGCTCGCCGGCCCCTCGATTATGTTGTGGAGGAATACCACATCATTGCCGTCTTCCGCTGCCGCGACAGACAGATTGTGGATACCTTCCTTCTCACTCTCAAGGTCGGTAAGCTCGTGATAATGAGTTGCGAACATAGTCCTGACCCTGTGCGAAGGATCAGCAAGGTATGAAGCTGTTGCCCATGCTATCGACAAACCGTCGAATGTGCTCGTCCCCCTGCCGATCTCATCCAGTATTATAAGGCTCCTTGAGGTAGCGTTTCTGAGTATTCCCGCCAGCTCGCTCATTTCAACGTAGAACGTGGACTGACCGTAGGCCAGGTTATCTGACGCTCCTATTCTTGTGAATATGCGGTCGGTCACGCCTATGACAGCGCTTTCGGCAGGCACGAAGCAGCCTATCTGAGCCATCAGGACTATGATGGCCGTCTGCCTCATGTAGGTGGATTTACCTGACATGTTAGGGCCTGTGATTATGAGCATGCTGCGGCTGCTCATGTCGATGTAAGTGTCGTTAGAAACGAACATGCCCGCACCGAGGAGCTGTTCAACAGCCGGATGCCTGCCCTTCTTTATGTCTATCACATCGCCGGCGTTCACTACGGGCTTCACATAAGCGTTGGAAGCCGCAACGCGGGCGAATGAGATGAGAACGTCAAGAACGGCGACAGAGGCCGAAGCGCGCTGCAGCCTTGTTATGTATGGTTCTATCGAGGATCTTATCCTTCGGAATTCTTCGTATTCTATCTTGTTGATCCTGGCCTCTGCCGTCAGGACCAGGTCTTCCTTTTCTTTTAGTTCAGGTGTTATGTACCTTTCGTTGTTGACGAGGGTCTGCTTTCTTATGTAATCATCCGGCACCTTGTCTATCATGCCCTTGCTGACATCGATGTAGTAGCCGAAGACTTTGTTGAATCCGACTCTGAGAGTCTTTATCCCTGTCCTTTCCTTTTCGGTATTCTCAAGATTAGCGATCCACTCCTTTGCTCCGGATATGGATTCCTTGAGCCTGTCGAGGTCTTTTGAATAACCCGGTTTGATTATTCCGCCCTCCGTGATGCCCATAGGAGGCTCTTCACATACAGAGCGGTCTATGAGGCTGTAAAGATCTCCGAACTCCTCCATGGACCCGTCGAGATCTTTCAGCAGGGCCGAACTTGCGTCTGCGAGCTCGTACTTGATATCCGGCAGCTGCGCGAGAGTCCTTTTGAGAGCTATGAGATCGCGGGCATCAGCGCGCCCGGTTGCTATCCTGGCGGTCAGTCTCTGGAAGTCATAGATATACTTCAGGCAGTTCGAGATGTTATTGGCCTTTATAGGATCGTTTCTCAGCTCTTCGACTGCGTCCAGACGCCTGTTTATCTCTGCGACATCGGTAAGAGGCTCCCTGAGCCAGGCCCTGAGGAGTCTGCCTCCCATCGCCGTCTTCGTTCTGCCTATCACTCCCAGAAGAGATCCTTTGACGTCCCCGTCATAGATGGTTTCAAGAAGCTCAAGGTTCCGGAGAGTGGATCTGTCGAGATGCATCACTCCGTCGTTCTGCCTTATAGTAATGTCGCGGAACTGATCGAGATCGCCCTTTTGGGTATCGCGCAGATACATCAGAAGAGCACCGGCTGCGGAAGTCATCTCCTCTCTGCCCTCCAGGTCGAGAGGTATGAGTGACGACACGCCGAACTGATCCATCAGAACTTCTCTGGCAGCCTGATATCTGTAGTATGAGCCGTCTATGCGGTCGAGATAAATGCCGAGCATGTGCTCAGAAAGCGTTTTTTCGACCTCTGAGGCGATCTCATCGCTGATCACGAGTTCTTTTACGTCGAGCACGGAAATATCGTTTACGAGGCGGTCAAAGGCCGTTCGTTTGCCGTCCTTTTCTGTCTCATATTCGTACGCGATCAGCTCTCCCGTGCTTATATCGGCAACAGCAACGGCGGTGAGATCATCGGAAACGCATGCTGAAGCTATGAATACGTTGTTTTCGCCTCTTGACGAGTCGCTTATGTCGAGAGTGCCCGGTGTGTATATGCGTGTTATCTCGCGGCGTACAAGTCCCTTCGCTTCGGCCGGGTCTTCCACCTGCTCGCATATCGCCACCTTGTGCCCGTTGTTGACGAGCCGCACTATGTACTGGTCTACTGAATGAAAAGGAACACCGCACATAGGTGCCCTCTCCTCAAGACCGCAGTTGCGTCCGGTAAGCGTAAGCTCCAGCTCCCTTGACACAAGAATGGCATCATCAAAGAACATCTCGTAGAAATCTCCGAGACGGTACATAAGGATGGCGTCCTTGTACTCATCCTTGATTGCCATATATTGCTGCATCATTGGGGAAAGTTTTGCTTCTGCCATTTTTTGTTTTCCATAAAGATGTAGGGGGAACCGAGATTCCCCCTACGGCCGTTCAAGTGAATTGTTCAGCGCTGTACTACTTTGCGTTGTAAGCGGCAACACCCATCTTGATGAGCTCGCAAGCTCTTCTCATCTTATCAGGTGCCAGAACGTATGCGATACGCATCTCGTTTCCGCCGAGGCCCTTTGTTGCATAGAATCCAGGAGCCGGTGCGAACATTGCTGTTTCGCCGTTGTCATCGAATTCCTTGAGCATGAACATCAGGAAGGACTCAATGTCGTCAACAGGAAGCTTGCATGTCATGTAGAAAGCGCCTGCAGGCTTCTGACAGACGATGCCAGGGATCTTCGAGAGCTCTTCATAAGCAGCGTCTCTTCTTGCTTCGTACTCAGCCTTAGCTTCGTCATAGTAGCTCTTGTCCATTCTGTAGAGAGCAGCAGCACCTACCTGCTCGAGTGTAGGTACGCAGAGTCTGCCCTGAGCGAGCTTCAGGAGAGCGCTCATGAACTCTTCGTTCTTGGAGATAGCAGCTCCGACTCTTGCTCCGCAAGCGGACCATCTCTTGGATACGGAGTCAACGATAACGACTCTGTCTGCGATCTCAGGAAGCTGTCCGAAGGAGTGAGCTTCTCTTCCGTCATAAACGAACTCTCTGTAAACCTCGTCGGAGATGATCCAGAGGTCATGCTCCTTGGCGATGTCGCCGATGAGCTTCATGTCTTCGAGAGTCAGTACTCTTCCTGTAGGGTTGCCAGGCGAGAGGCAGCAGATAGCCTTTGTCTTAGGTGTGATAGCAGCCTCGATGAGGTCTCTCTTAGCCCAGTCATAGCCATCCTCTGCGGAAGTTGTAAGAGGTACGAGAACTCCGGAAACCTCGTTGCAGAATGTGTTGTAGTTTGTGTAGAAAGGCTCAGCGATCAGAGCTTCATCTCCAGGATTGAGAAGAGCTGTGAAAGCGAGGATGAGAGCTTCGGATCCGCCGTTTGTGATGAGGATGTCTTTTCTCTCATACTCCATGTTGAAGTCTCTCTTCATGTAGTAGATCATAGCGTCGCGCAGTTCGTCGATACCCTGGGACTCAGCGTATGCGATGACCTTCTTGTCGAACTTTCTGATTGCTTCCATGAAGCAAGGAGGTGTCTCGACGTCAGGCTGACCGATGTTGAGACGATAGACTTTTTTGCCGTGCTCTCTCTCGGCCTCAAATGCGAATACGTTGAATCTTCTGATTGGCGAGAACTGCATAGCTGCACATCTTTTTGAAACTTCCATTTGAATCTCCTTACGTTGTTTTTTGTGATAGCTTAGGGTTGATTTATAACGTGAAATTGTTATTTATTTAAGCCGGAATGAGCGTCTCTTACGGTTTCACTCACACCTGGTTTATTATCGCACTTTTTACGCGAAAGTAAAAGTAGATATTCGATATTTCCTTTAGTTCCTTTTATAGGAGAATACGAAAGACGCTGTGCGTAAAGGCCGCACTCTTCCGCGTATCCCATTACATTTCGGATGACCTCCTCATGGACCGACGGCTCCCTTACGATGCCGCCCTTTCCTACCTGCTCCCTGCCAGCTTCAAACTGCGGTTTTACAAGGCAGAGTATAAGGCCTGTTTCGGAGAGTACCTGAGCCGCGACCGGGAACATATGCTTCAGAGAAATGAAACTGACGTCGATGGATATAAGATCGACCGGCTCTTCGATGAGTGTTGTATCCAGATAGCGTATGTTGGTCTTCTCCATGTTGACCACGCGTTCATCCGTTCTGAGCCTGTAGTCGAGCTGACCGTATCCCACATCTATCGCGTATACCTTACGGGCTCCGTGCTGAAGCATGCAGTCCGTGAAACCGCCGGTGGATGCTCCCATGTCTATGCAGACAGCCCCTTCGCAGGAGACGCCCCATTCATTGATCGCCTTCTCGAGTTTAAGCCCTCCTCTGCTCACGTAAGGGCATTCCCGGCCTTTGACCTGAACATCGGAATCGATGTCAAAGCGAGAGCCCGGTTTATCCTCGAGCCTCCCGTCAACTGTCACGAGGCCTGCCATTATGGCGCGCTTCGCCTTTTCGCGGGATTCCGCGAGTCCGTTATTAACAAGCAGTACGTCAAGTCTTTCTTTCATCTGTCAGTGATCTCTCGTTTCGAGCGAATCCGCAAGTGCTGTAAAGAATGAGGCTTCATCTCCGTATGGAGCCAGCGCGTCTTTTGCTTCTGCCGTCAGCCTGTGGAGCTCGTTTTTGGCAGCGCCGAGGCCGTGTACATAAGCGTAATTGCACTTGCCCTGCTCCGCATCTTTTCCGAGCGTTTTTCCGAGCAGCGCCTGGTCGCCCTCTATATCGAGTATGTCATCAAGTATCTGGAATGCAACGCCTATGTCTCTCGCGTAGACTGTAAATCTTTCGAGCACCTCATCGCCGGCACCGGCCAGCATGAGTCCGGCTCTTACAGGAGCCGTGATGAGATCGGCTGTCTTATGCAGCTCGATGTATCTGATGAGTTCCGGCGTAGGCTCAAGATGCTCGCCTTTAATGTCGGCAGTCTGCCCGGCTATCATGCCCCTTGCTCCTGCGCGAGACATTATCTCGTGAGCTGCCCTGATATGGTTCTTCATCTTTACAGGATCGCCGGAGTGAACAAGCGGCGTGCCCGTAGCGATCTCAGCCGCAGTAGACAGCAGTCCGTCTCCGGCGAGTATGGCCATGGCTTCGCCAAACACCTTGTGGTTTGTAGGCTTGCCCCTTCTGAGGTCATCGTTGTCCATAGCCGGGAGATCATCGTGGATCAGCGAATATGTGTGTATGTATTCGAGGGCGAGAGCGTACGGAACCGCCTCTTCGATGATTCCGCCGGCGAATTCGCATGACGCGAGCAGCAGAACGGGCCTGAGCCTCTTTCCGCCTACTTCGAGGCTGTACTTCATCGCGTCAGCGAGCTCTGCCGCCTCTTCCCCCGCGTCTCCGATGAGATCGGTCAGGCGGCTGTTGATGATATCTTTATATTCTTCAAAGCTGCGCATCTTTAAGTTCTCCGTTCTCATAGAGCTGTATCTTCTGCTCGGCGCTGTCGAGTATCTTTCTGCAGTATTCGGCCTCTTTCATTCCCTCGTCAAACAGCCTGAGCGAATCCTCAAGAGTCGTTGCCTGCCTGCCTATCTCGGCAGCGGCATTCTGAAGGTTTTTAAGTGCTTCAGTAAATG
>CADATR010000065.1 GCA_902790885.1 uncultured Eubacteriales bacterium | reverse complement strand
CCTTAACAATCGTCCCAGAAAAAGACTTGGCTACAAAACTCCTAACGAGGTTCTTTCTGAGTTTTGTTCTTAGTGTTGCACTTGTCTTGACAATCTATCTTTAAGAATGAAGAATTGCAGGTTGTAATAATTAAACGAGAGCGGGTGCCCCGCCCATAATTCCGAACTCCGAACTCCGAACTCCGAATTAATAAAATGCCGTGCGCAGCACCGGATAATTCCGAATTCCGAACTCCGAATTCCGAATTAATCTGTTAGCTCCTTCATTATCCTTTCGCAGTTGTTACTGTCGTTAAACGCGAAAAAGCTGTTTACCCGATTTAAATATTTTTCCCCGTTTTTACAGCCGTTTTCAATAAGCCTTATGATTTCTTCAACGGTTTCGTCTAAATCATAACACACCTTGCCGAAGCCGTCTTTTTCATAGGAAAAATAGCCCTCGTCGTAAATCTGCTCCTCAAAAAAGCTCTCTTTGTCAAACTGAGCGTAAACGACGCTTTTTCTGAGATACGCAAAATCAAAAAGTACGCTTGAATAATCCGTTACCATAACGCTGCTTTCAGCGAACGCCTTATTGTAATCAACAAAGCCCTCGTTGATTTTAAAGACGTCGCTGTCCTCAAAGTGAGCGGACTGCTTTGCAAAGATAGGATGCAGGCAGAAAAGGCCTGTATAACCCTTTTCGCGCATAACCTTAAGCAGTCTTTCGTCCGTAATAAGTCCGTTATAGAACTTAAAGAAATCCGTTTCCTTAAAGCCCTCATAGTAAATGCTTGAGGTTTTATCGTCATAGCACATATTATACGCTCTGCGCCACGTCGGTAAAACAAGGAGCTGCTTTTTCGGGTTATCGTAAAGCGCGTCAAAACGGGCAAGTCCCGTAATTATTACCTGCTCGGGTTCAAGATTATAGCCGCGCTCAATAATATTTCTTCTTTCGCTTTCTCCCGTTGTAAAGAAAACGCGCATATTCTTATTGTACTTATTGAGCCACTTGCTGCAGTCGCCGCAGTTTACGCCGTGGTTCATAAAGTAGTATCTGAAATTATACAGGTCAATATAATAATGGCGCTGGCTGTTAAAGGCGTTTATTGTAAACTCGCCCGCTGAGGAGGATATAATCTTATCCGCCATCAGGAAATAGTACTTATATATCTTGCTCTCTGCAATAAGCACCTCGCCGATTTTGCTGAGCCTTTCCTTAACCTCGGGCTTTGCAATTTCGCCGATAACGAACATCGGTCTTACTCCCTCGGGCTTATGCTCGCAGATATATTTAAACAGTACCTCGCCGTTATCCCCCGCGTTATCAATTCTGTCGGAAATGAGCCAGATTCTGCCATTTTTTTCCTGCTTTTTCTTAAACATCGGGAAGCGGATATATTTTGTATAAATAACGTCAAAGCGTTTTCTCTTGATAAGGGTTAATATAGCCCTAACGTCCCATCTGAACTTAGCATATTTCTTATTCTCGGGATAATAAACCCTGATTGAGTTTTTAAAGCATTTTAAGCAGTAATCGCCGTAGAACTTATAGGAGCCGCCGAAGCGGATAGCCGTAGGAACAAACTTACCGTAATTCATACTGAAATTGTACTTCTTACCGTTGCTTAACATAAGATACGGTACAAATACAAGTCTGTCGCCCGGCTTCTTTATGGCGTTGCTCAGGTCATATTCAATTTTGCAAAGGCTGTAATAATACTTTTCGCCCTGACTTGTCTGGTAAACATGAGCGGTATAGGGCTCAACCTGAGGCTCTATGTACTCTCCGTTGATTTTGAACAGAGGCTTTGCGCCGTTTTCGGAGATTGAGAGAAACCAGTTGGTAATAAACATATCAATTTTAAGCTTGCCGTCCTCAATAACCGCCCTTACAACCTGGGTACACTTTGTGTTGTTTTTAGCAAGGTGGAAAAGCTTGATGCCTTTAAAGCAGAGCCAGCCCTTTTTCTTGCGCTTTCCCATATACATTGACTTATACATATCAACGCCGTACTTATACCACATAGCGTCGGCGCGCTTTGCCATTGTTTTATGCTTGGGGTGCTTAAGGAAAATTCTGTCGTCAATCTGAGAGGTGATTTCACGAAGTAGCCCTTCGTATTCCTTCATTTCCTCCTCGTTAAGCACGTCCTTAACGTACGGATTTGCAAAACGCCACATAATATCGTACCCTACCATTGACTGAACGTAGGGTATAACCTCGCCGTAAAGCTCCTTTGAATACCTGAAGAGCTCAAGGTGATAATACTTCAGAGAATTAAGATAAAACGATTTATCAAGAATCTGCTTATTAACAGCGGAATCACCCGAGATACGGCGTCTGTAAAGATACAGCGCCTCGCGGAGAATACCGTATTTACACTTTTTGAGCATAATTTTGTTTATAAATACGCTGTCCTCTCCGTATTTCAACTTGCTGTCAAAACGGATATCGCCGAGAGCAGATGCCTTTATAAACGTAGTCGCTGCCGTACTTTCAACCGAATAAAGCTCCTCCTTTGTTGTTAAATCGGCAACCCTCGTTCCGTTGTTAAACTTGTAATCGAGAGAATGGAAGTTATTCTTCGCCTCAAAAAACTGAATTCTTGCGGAGATAACGTCTATTTCATCGTAGTGCTTTTCAAAGAATTTATAAGCGTTTTCAAACGACGTTTCCTCCCACTTATCATCGGGGTCAAGGAAGGTTACGTACTTTGAGTCAATATAATCAAAGCCCATATTTCTCGCCGAGCTTACGCCGCCGTTTTCTTTGTAAATATAGGTTATATTATCAGGATATTGTTCCTTGTATTCAAGGCATATTTTTTCGCTACCGTCCGTTGAGCCGTCGTTGATTAAAATGATATGAGTATTACTTTTAAAATCCAGAGTCTGATTGATTACGGAATCAAGCGCCTCCGCAAGATAGTCCTCAACGTTATAAATCGGAATAATAACCGAAAAGGTAAATTTTTCTGCCATAATAACTCTCCTTAAATTTCTTAAGGCTTATTATAACAGCAGAAATTAACAAATTCAACTAAAATGGCTTATTTTTTTGTTTTAATTCGTTATTTTTATATTATTGACTAATTATACCATTAATAGTATAATATTTTAGATAAACTTAAAACGGAGGAAAATTATGCTTAATACAGAAAAGACTCTTGAAGCAATAGTTACGCTTTGCAAGGGCAGAGGCTTTGTTTATCCCGGAAGCGAGATTTACGGCGGCCTTGCCAATACCTGGGACTACGGTCCGCTCGGCGTAGAGCTTAAAACAAATATCAAATCCGCGTGGAGAAGAAAATTCATTCAGGAAAATAAATACAACGTAGGGCTTGATTCAGCTATTCTTATGAACCCGCAGACCTGGATTGCTTCCGGCCATCTCGGCGGATTTTCAGACCCGCTTATGGACTGCTGCGAATGTAAAACCCGTCACAGAGCCGACCAGCTTATTGAGGATTTTGACGGAACTAACGTTGCCGGCTGGAGCAATGAGGAGCTTTCCAACTACATTAAGGAAAAAAACATCCCCTGCCCGAACTGCGGAAAGACCAATTTTACCGATATCCGCCAGTTCAACCTTATGTTTAAAACCTTCCAGGGCGTTACGGAGGACACTAAGGACGAGATTTATCTCCGCCCCGAAACCGCTCAGGGTATATTCGTAAACTTTGCAAATATTCAGAGGACAACAAGAAAGAAAATTCCCTTCGGCGTTGCGCAGATAGGTAAGTCCTTCAGAAATGAAATCACTCCCGGTAAGTTCATCTTCCGCGTTCGCGAATTCGAACAGATGGAGCTTGAATTCTTCTGTGAGCCCGATACTGACCTCGAATGGTTTGCATACTGGAGAGGCTTCTGCCGCGACTGGCTTTACTCTCTCGGCATCAAGGCTGAAAACCTCCGCCTTCGCGACCATGACCCCGAGGAATTATCCTTCTATTCAAAAGCTACGACGGACTTTGAATACCTCTTCCCCTTCGGCTGGGGCGAGCTCTGGGGCATTGCTGACAGAACTGACTACGACCTCAACCAGCACATCAAGGTATCCGGCAAGGCTCTTGATTACTTTGACCCTGAGACCAACGAGAGATATGTACCCTATGTTATCGAGCCCTCACTGGGCGTTGAGAGACTGTTCCTGACAGTTATCACCGAGGCCTACGACGAGGAGGACATCGGCACTCCCGACAAGCCGGACGTAAGAACAGTTATGCACTTCCACCCGGCACTGGCTCCCTTCAAGGCCTGCGTGCTGCCCCTTTCAAAGAAGCTCTCCGAGAAAGCATCTGCTATCTATGAGGAGCTCACCAAGGAATTCAGCGTGGACTACGACGAGGCAGGTTCTATCGGCAAGCGCTACCGCCGTCAGGACGAGATCGGCACTCCCTTCTGCATCACAGTCGATTTCGACACCGCATCAGACGGCTGCGTGACCGTCCGTGACAGAGACACCATGGAACAGGAGCGTGTAAGGCTCGACCTGCTGAAGAACTACATCGCAGAGAAGATAAAGCTTTGATCTTATCAAATATGCTCCGGCAGCTTTCGGGCTCCCGGAGCTTTTGTTTTGCCCGCTGATGATTGACTTTTAAGCGGCTGTATGCTATACTATACAAAAAGAGATCTGGAGGAATATCCTATGGAAAATAATGTTATTATCCTTGCCGGAGGGCAGGGCAAAAGAATGAAGTCCGACGGGCCGAAGGTGCTTTGTCAGGTACAGGGCAGAGCTATGCTGGACTGGGTCATCACTGCCTGCGAAAATGCCGGCATCAGGGATATATGCGTGGTCAAGGGCCACAAGGCGGAAATGATAGATGAGTTCCTTGCCGGCAGGCAGGGGAGCGCAGACATCAAAACTGTGCTGCAATCCGAGCGCCTCGGCACAGGCCACGCCGTTCAGATGGCTAAGGATTTCTTAGAGGCTCACAGGGGCGGCAACACCCTTATCCTCTGCGGGGACGCTCCGTTTATCGACCCGCCCACCATTGAGGGGGCTCTGGAGCTCCACACCCGTGAGGGCAATTCCGTCACCGTCGTTACCTCCGAAAAGGAGGACCCCACCGGCTACGGGCGCATTATCCGCACTGCCGACGGCATCTCCGGGATAGTCGAGCAGAAGGACTGCACCCCGGAGCAGGCAGAGATCAGGGAGATAAATTCCGGCTGCTACTGGTACAACACCTCTGACCTGCTGGAGGTGCTCTTTGAGCTGACACCGAATAATGCTCAGGGGGAGTATTATCTCACCGACTGCCTTGGCCTGCTGATCGGCAAGGGCAAGAGAGCCAATGCTTATATCTCAGCAAACCCGAATGTGTCTCTGGGAGCCAACGACCCTGCGGGGCTGGCATATCTGAACGAGCTGGCTGAGGCTATGAAATAAAACTCATACTCTGCCGCCGGAAGGAGGGTTACTATGAAGCATGACAAGGACGATTATCTGATACTGCCGGACGAGGAGCTCAAAGCACAGTTCAAGCATGACAAGCACCTGATCTGGCTGATAAGTCTGCCTATGCTCCCGCTGCTCTATCTTATCTTTGTCACTTTCCCCGGAGCGGTCACGTTGGATGTGTCGGATTTTGTTCTGTGTGTCTCTGCGGCAGCCGGGTTTGTCTGCTACAGCTTTATTTTCATTGAGGACCCTCAGCAGCAAAGGAAGCTTGTCAGGACGCTGGATATTTTTCAGCTTGTGATATTTGTTATCGGCATTGCCGCCGTTATTACCGAAAGAAAATTTATAGAGCTGGGTGCCATAGCGGGATTTATAGCTGCCTCGAACGGCGCCAATTTTATTGCACACCCGATCATCGAGGACCTGCACACCCTGCGCAGCCACCCCCGCTACCCCTTTGACAACTGGCGCCGGGAGGAATCAGTGCTGAGCGGTATGTATTCCAGCGGCATCGAGGACGATAAGGCTGCAAGGTATCTTGAGCACACCATGAATCGGGGAAAGGTCTACGGAGTGGGCAGAGAGGAATATCTGGAGGGCGATAAGAAGGAATACGAAACTCCTAAGCCCGACCCGGAGAAGAACCTCCAGCAGCATAAGCAGATCTGGCGCCGCTATGATAAGTCGGACACCACCTACACTATGGATAATCTGAAAAATATGTATTTCGACGACGGCCTTGAAAACGGCGAGCTCACCGGCGACGAGCTGGCGAAAAAGCTCTGGGAGGAGACACGCCCCAAAAAGCCAAAGGACCCTCCGCCGGAGGATTTCTTCCAGCAGTCCCCGATAATCTGGCGCACCAATAAAGACGGCTCCTCCGCCATGGAGCGCCGTGAGGCGGGAAGCGGCCCGTCGGGCGAATTTGACAGCCGCAGCGTGCTGCCGTAGGGCTCTCTGCACCGGCAGAAATGCCCTGATTGTGCACCTTGCACCCTGCACAGGCGCCTGCACAGATGAAGTTTGTGAAACATTTTCCGCTGCTGTTAAGCTAAAAATGCTTGACAGCAGCGTTTTTTTGTGATATAATTTATTTTATGCTGACGAATTGTAATCAGCTGAAATATCTTACGAAAGGAGAGAGAATATGCCGACCTTTAACCAGTTAGTCAGAAAGGGAAGAGACGTTCTTGAGACCAAGTCAACAGCTCCTGCTCTTCAGAAGGGCTACAACTCCAAGAAGAAGACAGCTATCGACCAGAGCTGCCCCCAGAAGAGAGGCGTCTGCACCGCAGTAAGAACTGCTACTCCTAAGAAGCCTAACTCCGCTATGAGAAAGATCGCAAGAGTTAAGCTGACCAACGGTACTGAGGTAACCGCTTATATCCCGGGTATCGGCCATAATCTGCAGGAGCACTCTGTTGTTCTTATCAGAGGCGGACGTGTAAAGGACCTCCCCGGTGTGCGTTACCACATCATCAGAGGTACTCTGGACGCTCAGGGTGTTGCCAAGAGAATGCAGGCAAGATCCAAGTACGGCGCAAAGAGACCAAAGGCAGGAAAGTAAACCTGCGTCCAAATTAAGGAAACTCATTGTCGCATTTAAACTGCGAAGACCACAGTTTATGCAGAGATTTTATATATAACACCTCTGCATTGGAACTGACGGGGCCATAGACTAAGGGCTATGGAGCGAGTACCTGTGAATTCATTATTTGTGAAGGAGGGAATTAAAGTGCCAAGAAGAGGTAAAGTTGCTAAGAGAGACGTTCTTCTCGACCCTGTTTACAACTCTAAGCTCGTAACAAGACTGGTAAACAACATCATGCTCGACGGCAAGAAGGGTGTTGCTCAGAAGATCGTTTACGGAGCATTTGAGATCGTAGAGGAAAAGACAGGCCGTCCAGCACTTGAGGTTTTCGAGGAGGCTATGAACAACATTATGCCTGAGCTCGAAGTTAAGGCTCGCCGTGTGGGCGGTGCTACCTATCAGGTGCCTATGGAGGTAAGACCTGACAGACGTCAGACTCTCGGCCTCAGATGGATAACCAAGTATTCTCGTGACAGAAACGAGGCTACTATGAAGGAAAGACTTGCAGCTGAGATCCTTGACGCTCTCAACGGCCTGGGCGGCTCATGCAAGAAGCGTGACGAGACTCACAAGATGGCTGAGGCTAACAAGGCTTTCGCACACTACAGATGGTAATATAAACAGGAGGAAACTATGCCAAGAGATTGTTCTTTGGAAAATACCAGAAATATTGGTATCATGGCTCATATCGACGCCGGCAAGACCACTACGACCGAGCGTATCCTGTTTTATACCGGTGTAAACCATAAAATCGGAGAAACTCACGACGGTGCTGCTACCATGGACTGGATGGCTCAGGAGCAGGAGAGAGGTATCACCATTACCTCCGCCGCTACGACCTGCTACTGGACTCCGACCTATGACCACGACGCTAAGAAGCGCTACAGACTGAACATAATAGACACTCCCGGCCACGTCGATTTCACCGTTGAAGTTGAACGTTCACTGAGAGTTCTTGACGGCTCTGTAACAGTTCTTTGTGCTAAGGGCGGCGTTGAGCCTCAGACTGAGACCGTTTGGCGTCAGGCTGATAATTATAAGGTGCCGAGAATGGTGTACGTTAATAAAATGGACATCATGGGCGCTAATTTCTACAATGTTATGAATATGCTCCATGAAAGGCTCCAGTGCAACGCTGTTGCTATCCAGCTGCCTATCGGCGCTGAGGAGGATTTCAAGGGTATCATCGACCTGCTTGAAATGAAAGCATATATCTACACCAATGACCTCGGAACTGATATTCAGGTAACAGACATTCCTGACGATATGAAGGATAAGGCTGAGGAATATCGTGCCACCATGCTCGACGCTATTGCTGAGCAGGACGAAGAGATCATGATGAAATACCTCGACGGTGAGGAGCTCACTATCGAGGAAATGAAGCACTGCATCAGAAAGGGTACTATCGAGAACACGATCGTTCCCGTTTGCTGCGGCACTTCTTACAAGAACAAGGGCGTGCAGAAGCTGCTCGACGCTATCGTTGACTATATGCCCGCACCTATCGACATTCCTCACATCAAGGGCGTAAACCCTGAGACCGGTGAGGACACAGAGAGGCCCTCCAGCGACGAAGAGCCCTTCTCTGCACTTGCATTCAAGATCGCTACCGACCCCTTCGTTGGTAAGCTCTGCTTCTTCAGAGTTTATTCCGGCGTGCTCGACGCAGGCTCCGCAGTATACAATGCTACCAAGGACAAGCACGAGCGTATCGGCCGTATCGTTCAGATGCACTCTAACCACAGAAAAGACATCGAAAAGGTATATGCAGGCGACATTGCTGCCGCAGTAGGTCTGAAGAACACCACCACCGGTGATACCCTCTGCGACGAGAAGCACCCTGTTATCCTTGAGTCTATGGAGTTCCCTGAGCCTGTTATCCAGCTGGCTATCGAGCCTAAGAC
>CADATR010000064.1 GCA_902790885.1 uncultured Eubacteriales bacterium | reverse complement strand
AGCGTAGACGACATCACGAAGTGGTTCCTGTCAGACAACAAGGAAGAGGTCCCGACATACAAGTTTACTGTAGACAACATACTGAGGGTCATCCCGGGCGAGCTGCTGCACAGGGGCAGCCGCGATACCATAGAGGGTTCACTGCTCGTAGGAGCCGCTTCGTTTGAGGGCTTCCGCGACATGCTCGACGAGATCGGCGACTGCATAGTAGTGCTCGGATCGCGCAAAGAGCTTATAGAGTATGCAGTGGAAAAGCAGGTGCCGGCGATCATCATCGCGACTGCAGACGAGGCGCCTGATGTGGACTACAGCGGCTATGAAGGTTCCGTATTCACAACCGGACTCGGCACCGCTGAAACGCTCAGAAGGATAAGGCTTGCGGAATCGATCGAGTCGATGATGGAGACCAAGACAGAAACCATAGACATAGACGACCTTTTTGTTGAGGGCAGAAAGATATTCTCGAATTCACACACAAGGGGACTCGCCGTAATGGAGAACGGCGAGTTCAGGGGATTCGTCACAAGGCGCTGCTTCCTCGACAGACCGGTCAACAAGGTGATCATGGTAGATCACAACGAGCCGGCGCAGAGCATCGACGGAATCGAGACCGCCGACATCGTTGAGATCATCGACCACCACAGGCTCGACGCTCTCTCGACTACGATGCCGATCTTCATCGCCGCCGAGCCGCTCGGAAGCGCCAACACGATAGTCTATCAGCTTTACATAAGACACGGCATCATGCCGGATCAGTACGCGGCACGCACCATGCTTACCGGCATAATCGCCGACACGCTGATCCTCCGCAGCCCTACGACTACAGCGCAGGACATGCAGGCAGTCGAGATGCTCGCGAGGCTCGCGAAGGTGCCGAGCGTAGAGGAATTCGGTGAAAAGCTCTTCAGCATCACCGACAACCTCGCCACACAGGATCCGCAGGAGATGATCCTGTCCGACTTCAAGAAGTACGAGAACGGCGGCACAAAGATGGGCGTGGGCCAGTGCGAGGTGACAACGCTGACGAATATAAAGGAATACGCGGGCGCATATATAGATGCACTGCAGCACATCGCTTCCGTGCAGGGACTCGACTGGACACTCCTCATGGTCACTGATGTTCTCAAAGAAAAGAGCGTGCTGCTGGCTTCGAAGTGCAAATCCAACCGCGATCTGCCATACACGAAGCTCGACGAGCAGATCTTCGACATGCCGGGCGTGATGAGCCGCAAAAAGCAGCTGCTTCCTAAGTCAGATAAAGCCTCAAAAGATCCTGCAGCAGCATAAGCTGCAAAGCGCCGCAGCTACCCCGGACATAATCCCTTCCGGAGTTTATCGCTCATAAGCATGCGGAAGGATTTTTCAAGGCTTAAGGGCCGGAAGTCTGCGTTTAGCGAAAGGTAGTTGCTGCGTTTTACTCCGCTCATTCCGGGCGGGATATGATCCGGCGCGCGGCGCACTAACGCATATATGAAGGGAAAGGACCTGATATGGCGGTAAAAACAAACTGGTATAAGGAAGCGGTCGTTTATCAGATATATCCGCTCAGCTTCATGGATTCTAACAATGACGGCATGGGCGATATCCCCGGCATCATCTCGAAGCTCGATTACATAAAGGAGCTCGGGGTGACGGCCATCTGGTTTTCGCCGCTGTACGACTCGCCGTGGAAAGACTACGGCTACGACATTGCCGACTACAGAAAGATACACCCGGCCTTCGGAACCATGGAGGATTTCGAGAGGCTCCTTGACGAGTGCCACAAACGCGGCCTTAAGGTGATGATGGACGCGGTGTTCAACCATACGAGCGATCAGCACGAGTGGTTCAAAGCCGCGATAGCCGACAAGGACTCGCCTTACCGCGACTACTACATAATCCGCGAGGGCAGAAGGGACAAGGCGGGCGAGCTCATACCGCCGACCAACTGGACCTCGTCATTCACAGGGCCTGCGTGGGAGCGCATCCCGGGCACAGACGAATACTACTTGCACCTTTTCGCTCCGGAGCAGCCTGATCTCAACTGGGAGAACCCTAAAGTGAGGGAAGAGATGGCGGACATTCTGAAGTTCTGGCTCGACAAGGGCGTGGACGGCTTCAGGTTCGACGTCTTCAACATGATCTCCAAGGTTTATCCGCTGAAAGACGACAAAAATCCGCTGCACTTCCAGAAGGGCACTCCGTTCTACGTCGACGGACCGCGCATGCACGAGTTCCTCAAGGAGCTCAACGAGAAGGCGCTGTCGCTTTACGACACCTACACCGTCGGCGAATCCTACGTGCCTGATGAAGAGCACGCGCACAGATATATAAAAGAAGAATCCGGCGAACTCGACAGCATTTTCGACTTCGAGCATCTGGCGTCAGACAACATGTTCGGCCTCAAGATGATACCGAAGCCGTTCAGCCTCAGGAAGTTCAAGCGCGGCCTCATAGACCCGCAGCTGAGATACCACGGCAGCGGCTGGAACACCCTGGTGCTCGAGAACCATGACCAGGCGAGGAGCGTCAGCAGATTCGGCATCAACACAAAGAAGTACAGATACGAGGCGGCCACATTCCTGGCGATGGTAACATTCCTGGGCTGGGGCACACCGTTCATCTATCAGGGCGAAGAGATCGGCATGACAAACACGGCCTTCAGGAGCCCGGATCAGATGAAGGACCCGGTGACGCACTTCATCTTCGACATGGCGAAAGATCTTCACATACCGCCGCGTGTATCCTTCAAAATGATGAGGGGCGCCGTCAGGGATAATGCCAGGACGCCGATGCAGTGGGACGCCACAGAAAACGCGGGCTTCAATGCCGGCGCAGAGCCGTGGCAGTGCGTGAATCCTGAGTATAAGAAGATCAACGCGGAGCTCGATCTGGCAAAGGGCGGCAAGGCAGTGACCGATCCGATGGATCCGGCTTTCGACCCGGGCAAGTCCATCTACCGCTTCTACCAGAGGCTGCTCGCACTCAGAAAATCCGAAAAGACGCTGATCTACGGCAACACGATAGAATACTATCCTGACGACAGGCAGGTGATCAGCTACAGCAGATGTTACGGCGACAAGCGCTTCCTGATAGTCGGCAACTTCTCGGGCACGCGCGCCGACTTCATAATGCCGGGCGACTTCGAGCTCGATGAGCTGAAGATACGCATGACCAACCGCGGCCGCACGGACGCTGAGGTCGAAGAGATAATGCACATGAAGCCTTACGAGGCTATCCTGTTCGAAGAGGTAAGATAAAGGAGAATCATTATGGCAATCATGGAATACTTTACACCTACACATGTATATTTCGGCGTCGGCGCTGAGGACCAGGTCGGTGAAGTGCTGAAGAGCTACGGCGCTGCCAAAGTGCTTATTCATTTCGGCGGCGGCTCGGTCCGCAGAACGGGCCTGCTCGACAATGTGGAGGAGAAGCTCAAAGACGCAGGCATCGAATTTGTCGAGCTCGGCGGTGTTGTTCCTAACCCTAGAGTATCGCTGGTGCGCAAGGGCATCGAGCTCTACAAGAGCGAAGGCTGCGATTTCATACTGGCGGTCGGCGGCGGCTCAGTTCTCGACAGCGCCAAGGCGATAGGTTACGGCGTTTACGGCGGCGGAGATGTGTGGGATTTCTATTGCGGCAAGCGCAAGGTAGAGGGTACGGCTCCGGTCGGCTGCGTGCTGACGCTTTCGGCTACCGGCTCTGAAATGAGCGATTCGTCGGTAATCACAAACGACGAGACCGATCCTGTCTTCAAGAGAGGAGTCAACACGGACTTCGGCAGAGTGAAATTCGCCATGCTCGATCCTATGCTGACCGCTACAGTCTCAAAATATCAGACAGCATGCGGCGCCACCGACATCATGATGCACACACTCGAGAGATACTTCCATCAGGGATACGCCCTCGACTTCACAGACCAGCTCTCGTTCACACTCCTCAAGGAGGTAATGAAGTGGGCGCCGGTCGCGATCGAAAAGCCTGATGACTATGACGCAAGAGCCAACCTCATGTGGTGCGGCTCCCTCTCGCACAACGGACTCATGGCAGCCGGCAACTCCAACAAGGGCGACTGGGCCTGCCATCAGATAGAGCACGAGCTCTCCGCTGAGTTCGATGTCGCACACGGCGCGGGCCTTGCTGCCATCTGGGGATCGTGGGCAAGATACGTTCTCGAGGTGGATCCTGACAGATTCGTCAAACTGGGCGAAGGCGTATTCGGCGAAAGCGACCCGGTGAGGACCATCGAAAAATTCGAGGCGTTCTTCCGCTCGATCGACATGCCTACAGACATCAAGGGCCTCGGCCTCGAGTTCGATGAAGAGGCATGCCGCAAGGCCGCTCTGGGAGTTACATTCCAGAACGCCCGCAAGATAGGCAACTTCAAGGTGCTCGACACAGAAGACATCTTCAACGTCTACATGATGGCGTCGGGACTGAAGTAGACTATGACAACCGGCTGCTGATGTAATGACAGACTCGCCGGCATGCATTACCCCTGACTGACAATGTCAGCTGCAATGTGAAGGAGGTACGATATATGTTTGAAAATAATAAAGTCCTGGCAGCGCTTTACTTCATAGCCTGCGTTGCATGCGTCATAGCATTCTTTAGCGGCGGACACAAATGGGGATACCTGGTTGCGGCAGTCGTATGGCTCATGCTGGGCATCTACCTTCTGATCAGAAAAGACGACGACATCGGATAGACCGGCCTTTAAAGTACGCTTACACCACAGACCAGCCCCGGGTTCCAGAATCAGGAAACCCGGGGTTTTTTAATTCGTATAACAGACATCGGATACCCTATGCATCTACAGGCTCCAATATCACACGCTGGATCAGTCTACGCAGGATTCGAATTCCGCATTCCATAGATATCCTCTATCACCTTTGTTATCTGCGTAGAGTCGATGTTCCCATCATTGTCTCCGAAGATGAAAAACAGATTGACCCCGGGAATGAATCCGCTGGCGATATATCGCCCGACTCTCTTGGCAAAATCCTCCCTGTAGTCCTGCCGGTCCATACGCCCGGCAAACTCAACGATTATCTCGCTCTTCATATCAACGGGCGACAGTATGGTGAAGTCCGGGTACAGAGCCGGCCCATAGTCTGCCGGCGGAAGCGGCAGCTCATAGATCTGGAACAGCCCTGCTGCCTTGAATCTTTCGTATACTACAAGCTCGCTGATCGTTTTGACCTTAACTCCATCCGATGTCGTATGCCTCTTGCGCTCCGGATAATTTTCGGGAAAACCTTTCTGAAACTCCAGCCGCCTAGACATCCATATTTTTCCTTCGCGTGTATAAAGCTCTGAAACCGGAGGCACTTCATTCCTATATATTTTTGGAAGGCTCTCGCTGACTGAGCTGGCATCAAAAGGAAGGAATCCATCCCTGAGAGACTTCATAAGGGCAATATTTCTGTCGACCCGCCTTATCGCTTCCTTCAGAAACCGCGCCTCACGAACCTTTGCTACCTCCTGCTGGCCCGAAAGCCCAAGATAACGATAGTTCTTAGAACCAGGACGCTTGACATAATAGTAGTATTTCTTCTTTCCAGGGTTTACCCTTCTGAGAAAAGCTCCTTCATATCCCTGAAGATGATCCAGCCGCAAGACATACTCGCGTCTTGTACGCTCCAGACTCTTGAGCTCATAATTGATTCTTTGACTTAACTCTGCATTCAAACGCATTTTGGTTCCCTCTTTTTTCTCTCGGGCATAGATGCCATATCACACTTTGAAGACGACTCTGCCGGCCTCCAAAGAGCCCATTTGTATGTGGGCCTAGATTTTACTATCTATCCCTAAAAGCATCAAACAGAAAAGTCACTTATTTCAACAGTAAAAGCACTATTTTATGTACCCGGCACTAAAAATGTGTACCGGACCTGTGCCTGTCTTGTTTAGGTGAAAAGTCGTGGCGCGTGATATTGCCTGTCCGCAATTTTGCAATGGAACAACCGCTGCATTTAAAAAGGAGCTTTTGCCTCTCAGCCGAAATGAGGCGATGGGGGATAAAAATATTTATCCTTCGCTGGCTTATACTGCATTAGAAGGAAAAATCGACAACGATTCAGAGAAGTGGAAAAGGTTTGAAATACTTGTATTTGTATAAATTGTCGTATGAATGAATAACAATGCGTTGCTTGCAGGGCCGCAGATGAAGATTTATCGAAGTAAGAGCCGGCAATGGCAAAAAATCACTCTGCCAAGATGATTAGAGGGGGGAGCGTTTATACTTCAGCACGGAAATGAAAATGAGAAAGATTAAACTTTTTATGCTTCTTATCACATTAACGAAAATAAGAAAAATATTGTGCGGTGAATAGCATGCATATAGCAAAACAGGTATTAACGGGGTTGGATACAGACTGGTGACTAAGAGCATCTGGATGCCGGCCTGCCCCACGAACCCCGCGCTGGCCCGCGGGATCTGCTAAACCCGCGAGGACGGCTATAGGGCGAGGGAGAGTGGCTGGCAGGCCCCGCGAGTCAGAGGAGACGAGCGGTTGTTTTGCTTCTATTTTGACATCTGCTGTTTTCGTTACCGTTTAGCTTTCTCTTCATATTTTTTGGAAATACCCAAAAAAGGGCTTAGTCCAAATCGTAGTTGATTTGTTTTTTGCAAAAAAGTCAAGCAAAAATATAAGTAGTTGAAAAAATGGGACTCTTGACTCGAGGAAAAATAAGGGCTCGTCCAGAAAATAGTAGGTGATGTGTCTGAGTTCAGTAACTTCTATAACTAAAGGGGAGGATACTAGTTTCTTATCTTAATGGTTTTGTTTTAAAAATGTTCTAAATGCTTGAAATTTCAACGAAACACAAAAACTCCAAGAATTTTTAGCGTTGTTAACTCAGAATGTAAATATTCAAGTGTAAAAAAACACTAAGTATGAATATATATAGGCTATTCCCGGAATACTACATTCCGATGAACTCCGAGGCGGGCTGTCTTACTTTGGTTCCGCAGATATTCTCCGGCTCCAGATAGTTGCCAGCAATCAGGTCCTTCCTGCGCAGCCACTCAGATAGGCAGACGCGCTCAAAGGATGCAAGGCAGGCATGAGCCTGTCTGCAAAGAGAAAGAGCCATACCAAGGTGGCGATCCGGTACACAGGATTAAGGAGGCGGTATCATGGCTGATATCTTTGATATCATACTGAAAGCGATCCTGACATCTGCGGCCGGTGCTTTTGTGGGAGCAGTGATCATATGGGCAAAGGGGATGCTGAAACGGCAGAAGGAGTTTGAGTCTGCCCTGAAGGCCCTGGCCCATGATTCCTTCTACCGGCAGTGCAGGGCGATTCTTCCGCAGGACAGCATCACGGAGGATGAGCTGGAGAATCTGAACTATCTGTATGATGCGTATACATCCCTCGGCCTGAACGGGACAGGGGAGGAGCTGTATCGCAGGTGTCTGGAAAAACCGATAGAGTAGCGTGTGGCCTGTAGGAGTGTGATCCTGCAGGCCTGTTTTGTATTTTTGCGCGAACAATATGGTATCTTTTACTGCTTTGCCATGGTAAAATAGGAAAAACAGATGTGAATATGACTCGAAAGCGTTGTGACAGATAACTGCCGCGCACCAGCATGATTTCACAGGTAAAAAATGAAAATTTTTTTTCGGCAAAAATCAAAAAAAAGGCTGGGGTTTTTCAGGAACGATGTATCTATATAAGTATAAGGACCGAATAATTAAGAGCACACCCTTTATTATGGAGGTGATGATATGGCAAAGATAATGAAAAAGACGTACCTGCTTTTGCTGACGATTATCATGGCAGCAGGCTTCTTGATTGCAGCGGGAGTGGTGACAGCGCAGACAGCGTATGCGGACACAGACGGTTACAATCTCTGGGTCGGCGACAGTCAGGTCACAAGTAATCACCGTTCTGGTGCAGGCTGGAGCTTTGATCCTGGATCCAACACTTTGACATTAAACGGATTCACTTATAGTGGAAGCGGACACGTCGGAGGAAGGACTGAATTCCCTAAATGCGGCTGTATTTTCTATGGCGGGGAAGGCCCTTTCAATTTGATGATCGAGGGCAACAACAGCATTACGAACACAAATCAGGAAGTCGATTATGCTTACGGTATTTACTGTGCCAGTGATCTAACCATCAACGGAACGGGAACTTTGATAACTTCCTCCACCGAAGCATACGGTGGCATGGGAATCAATTGTATTGAGACTGTTAAAATCAATAACGATACAAGCAGCGCAAGCTGTACAATCAGCGCGACCGGAAGACAATATGGCATTAATGGCCAAGAAGGCGTCGTCATTTCAGGCGGGATCGTCGAAGCCAAAGGTGCTTCCCCCAATGATAGTTACGGCATCAACGGAACTGATGGCAAATTGCTGACCATTGGCGAAAATGTGCAATCCGTCGTCATTTCAGGCCTTGGGGCTAATGCGGTTGCCGTCTATGGTCTCTTGGTGAAGAACGATGTCGAAGGCATCGGCTGGAACAATACAGCAGGTACAGGCGACGCAGCAGCAATCCCGATCAATAAAGATGGTGCTGAGCTTAATTATAAAAAAATGGTGTTTGAGCCTAAGCTGGACATCAGCATCACAGGAAACAGCAGTACTGTAACGTACAACGCGAAAGAGCAGTCCGTTTCCGGCTATACCGTGAAATACAATGTCGGCGATGACAAATGGACAGACGAGGCCCCCGCCGGTGTTTCTGTGAAACTAAAGGATGATTTTACTGCAGAGGCGAAGGGTACGGATGTCAAGACCTACAAGATGGGATTGACGGCTGATTCATTCGATATCAGTTGGGGATATGCTGGTTCGGGTAACCTCACCGTCACCGACGGCGCGCTGACCGTCGAAAAAGCTCCGCTGACGATCACCGCCAATGACCAGACCCTGACCTATAACGGGCAGATCCAGGGCCCGGGCGACACCGTTTACGAAGACGCTGCACAGATCGCAGAACTGGTCAGCACCGTTGGCCTGCAGGGTACTGACGCACTGAGCAGCATCATCGTCGATGGCCAGAGAACAGAAATCGGCGAGTATCCGATCACTCTTTTCGGTGCCGCGGTCGGCAATGCGACCGAAAACTACGCCATCACCTATGTGGACGGCACGCTCAAGATCACCCCGATCCCGCTGAAGGTCACCATCAACGGATCCAGCGCAAAGAAAGTTTACAACGGCAAGCAGCAAACCTATACGGGAACAGTGACCGTGAAGAGCAGCGATCCGGCATTCGATGCTTCGAAGTTCAGCTATAAGGGATCAAAAGACGTCACAGGAACCGATGCGGGCGTTTACACTACGAATCTCGCCACAGAGAGCTGCGTCTACAACGATCCTCAATACGAGCTCAACGTCAGCATCGGCGAGCCGGTCAAACTGACCATTGAATCTGCGTCGCTGACAGCCACCGTAAACGGCGGCAGCACAGAAAAGGTCTACAACGGCAAAGAGCAGACCTATGAAGGGGTCGTGAAAGCAACGAGCAGCGATAAGGCCTTCGACCCATCGAAGTTCAGCTATAAGGGATCAAAAGACGTCACAGGAACTGACGTCGGCGTCTACACTACGGAGCTCAACGGGAAGGACTGTGCATACAGTGATACAAACTATGAAGTCAGTTGGACGGTCGGCGAGCCGGTCAAACTGACCATAACCAAGGCGGACATCACACCGTCTGTAAGCATACAGGGATGGAGCTACGGTTCTGCTGCTAACAAGCCGGAAGTGGAAGGCAACACGGGCGGCGGCACTGAGACCTTCCTGTACAAGGAAAAGGATGCTCCGGATACGGCATATTCAGAAAATGTCCCTACAGACGCGGGTACGTATACTGTGAAGGCAGAAGTCGCCGAAACGGACAACTATAACTCTGGAAGTGCGACCCTTGACTTCACAATAGCCCCAGCCGACATGCAGGTGACATCCTCCGGAGTTAACGTAGATTGTGACGGAAGCGGGCACAGCATCACCGTCAATGCGCCGGAGGGAGCCTCCGTGGAATACTCACAGGATGGAGGCAAGACATATTCAACAATGAATCCGGCTTATACGGATGCAGGGAGTTATACCGTGCCGTTCACAGTCATACTGAAAAACTACAAGAGATACGAGGGAACTGAGCAGGTCATCATTCACCAGGCGCCTAACAGTGTAAGCGTCTCCATCGAGGGATGGGTGTATGGAGAGCCGGCGCATATCCCTTCAGTAGACGCGAAGTTTGGCGCGGATCATGCTGTTTTTTCATACAGTGATGCACCTGACGGCACCTACAAAACCGGAGGACCGGATCAGGCCGGCACATGGTATGTGAAGGCTACCGTTCCTGAAACACAGGACTATGCAGGGGCGGAGAGCGTTCCTGTCGCCTTTGAG
>CADATR010000063.1 GCA_902790885.1 uncultured Eubacteriales bacterium | reverse complement strand
TGCGGGCTATATCCAGGGTTTCCTCAAAGTCTTCATCTGTCTCACCCGGAAAGCCCACGATTATGTCAGTAGAAATCGTGATATCAGGCGCTGTCTTTCTCAGTTTTTCAACAGTCCGGAGATAGGTCTCCCTGTCATAATGACGGTTCATGCGCTTCAATATCCTGTCGCTTCCGGACTGCACCGGAAGATGGATGTTGTGGCAGAGCTTGCTGCATGTTCTGAAGCAGTCTATCATCTCGTCAGATATATCCTTAGGATGCGAAGTCATGAATCTGATGCGTTCTATCCCGTCTATCTCATTGACTGCTTTTATAAGGTCAGCAAAGCTGTGCCCTTCAGCGTCCCTGTAAGAATCGACATTCTGCCCCAGGAACATCACCTCTATGACGCCGTCTGCTGAAAGCCTTTTAATCTCGCTGCATACATCGCTGAGCATGCGGCTCTTCTCGCGTCCCCTGGTATACGGGACTATGCAGTATGTGCAGAAATTGTTGCATCCGTATGTGATATTGACCAGGGCTTTGTGCCTGTGCATCCTGACGGGCTTCATGCCTTCTTCGCTGATATCAGGATTGTTTGCGATGATGGCACGCATGCGTCTTCCTGTTCTGAGTCTCTCATCAAGGAGCTCAGGGAACTGCGCTATATTCTGCGTTCCGAATACTATGTCTACCCAGGAGAAGCGTTTGTTGATCTCCTCTACCACCCTCGACTGCTGAGGCATGCATCCGCATACCGCAAGCACAAAATCCGGGTGGTTCTTTCTTATCTTCTTGAATTGTCCCAGTGTGCCGAAGAAGCGTTTATCGGCGTTCTCCCTCACACTGCAGGTATTTATTACAGTGACGTCTGCCTTGTATGGGTCATCGATATGTTCGTAACCCATGGCCTCGAGAAGTCCGGCGATGTTCTCCGAATCATGCTCGTTCATCTGGCATCCGTATGTGATTATATGGTATTTCTTCATTGAATCTCGTCTTTCTTATCTCTAGACATGAGCATCCTCACTGCCTTTTCTGGAGGTATATCGCCCTTCAGCACGGCTCTTGTAGCCATGCTTACAGGCATTTCAACGCCGAGTTTGCCGGCAAGGTCATAGACCGCATCGGCCGTATAATATCCTTCAACGACAGAACCGACCTTTTCTACGGCTTCCTCAGCCTTAAGACCCTGACCTATCATCAGTCCGCAGCGTCTGTTTCGCGAGAGATCCGTAGCGCAGGTCACGATCAGGTCGCCTATGCCCGCAAGTCCGGAAAAGGTCTCCGCGTTGGCGCCGAGAGCCAGACCGAGTCTTTTGATCTCGTGCACGGATCTTGTCATCAGAGCTGCCCTGGCGTTGGCGCCGAGCTTCATTCCATCTGAAATACCTGTAGCTATAGCGATGACATTCTTGACCGCTCCGGCGATCTCAACTCCCGTCATGTCTTCCTGTGTGTAAATGCGAAGCTGTTCAGACATGAATGCGTCCTGAACGAATCTCGCAGCATCAGCGTCAAGCGAAGCGGCCACTATGCCGGCAGGAGCATTCATTACTATCTCCTCAGCATGAGTAGGTCCTGAGAGGGCTACATATCTCGCCTGAGGTATCGTTTCTGCCGCAACCTCGCTCATTCTTTTAAGAGTATTCTTTTCGATACCCTTCGCAAGGTTTACCACGATGGTTCCCTCCTTCAGATACGCAGACGCGTCGGAAGAGACCTGTCTGAAAGTCTGAGCAGGGACAGCGAAAACCACTATGTCTCTGCCGCTTACAGCTTCACCGAGTTCATTCGTATATTCAAGCCTGTCGCTCAGAAGAGCGCCCGGAAGATATCTGCTGTTTACGCGGGTCTCCTTCATTGCTTCGAGAGCCGCCCTGTTGCGGCCGTATATGATGACCCTGTGCCCGTTGTGGACTATGAGGTTCGCCATGGCCGTACCGAAAGAACCGCTGCCGATAACAGCTACACTGAGAGCCTTGTCTCCAAGATCAGGTATGCTGACTCCGGAATAATAGTCTGTTGCATTCATTTTGTCTGCTCCTTTTCTTCATTGCTGCCGCCTACGGTAAGTGGCTCTTCTTCTCCCCTGACTATCCTTTTGATATTTTTAGAATGCGTGAGCATGAGAAATACTGCCGCGCAAATCGAGAAATACAGATAGCTGCTGCTGAAATGCCAGATCAGCAGAGGATATGACAGCGCTGCCGCGAGTGAGGCGATCGACATCCTCCTCGTGATAAGAAACAGTACGCCTGCCACAAGCAGTGCCGCGCACGCGCTTGGCCAGTTGAGAGCCAGAGCCGCGCCAAAAGCTGCGGCAACTCCCTTGCCTCCCTTGAATCCGAATACGACCGGGAAACAGTGTCCAAGCACAACGCACGCGAATGCGGCCATCGCTCCGCCTGCTCCGCAGAAAGCAGCTCCGAGCTTAACGGATATGAAGGCCTTCATTACATCGACGATGAATACGGCGATACCGGCTCCGAGTCCCATCACCCGTATGCTGTTAGTCATCCCGGCATTGCCGCTGCCTTCTTTACGGATATCTATACCCTTGAGTTTTCCGATTATGATTGCAGGGTTGATGTTTCCGATAAGGTATGCCGCGCATCCCGTAATAATGAGCCTGAATATTTCGCCTCCGCTCATTTCCGCTCACTTCTCCTTTCGCTCCAGACGAACTTGATAGAGGTACCTTCAAAATCGAAGGCCTCCCGGATCTTGTTCTCAAGATATCTGGCATATGAAAAATGCATGAGTTCCCTGTCATTGATGCTGAATGAGAAGAGCGGCGGTTTTGTGCCTATCTGAGCCGCATAGTATATCTTCAGCCTGCGGCCCTTGTCTGAAGGCGGCTGTCTCATCATCACAGCATCTTCGATTATGCTGTTGAGTCTGCCCGTGGTTATACGCACACTTCTGGCATCTGCTATGCGCGAGCACCTGTCGATTATGTCGAATATCCTGAGCTTGTTGATCACGGATGTGAACACAACAGGAGCATATGAAGCGAACAGCAGCTCGCCTTTTATCTTTCTTTCATAGTCGCGCATGGTGTTGGTCTCTTTTTCGATAAGATCCCATTTATTGACGACTATGAGCAGTCCTTTGCCTGCCTCATGGGCGTAACCGGCTATTTTTTTATCCTGCTCTGTCAGGCCCTCTGCGGCATCGAGCATAAGAACGCATATGTCGCAGCGCTCTATGGCCGCGATGGCTCTTACAACACTGAATCTCTCTATGGAGTCGTTCACCTTGCTCTTTTTGCGAAGGCCGGCCGTGTCGATCAGCGTGTAATTCCTGTCTTTATAAGTGAAAGGTGTGTCTATGGTATCGCGGGTAGTGCCGGCGATAGGCGATACTATGACCCTCTTCTGTTGTGTGAGCGCGTTCACCAGTGATGATTTGCCAACATTAGGCTTTCCTATTATGGCGATGTGCACGCTCTCGTCAGCGCGGTCAAACGAATCCTCAGGGAAGCCTTCGACTATCCTGTCCAGAAGATCACCTATATTCGTCATGTTGGCTGCGCTGATGGGCACAGGTTCGCCGAATCCCAGCTCATAGAAATCAAGTATGATCTCATAGGCTTTTGACGGAGAATCGACCTTGTTGACTACAAGGATGACTTCCTTGCCCGTACGGCGCAGAAGCTCGGCAACCTCTCTGTCAGCTGTTGTAAGGCCTTCTTTTCCGTCCGTCATAAAGCAGATCACGTCTGCCATATCCATTGCCATGACAGCCTGATCTCTCATCTGTGAGCGGATAGTGTCGTCTGTGCGCACCTCGATACCGCCGGTATCGATCACCGCGAATTCCTTTCCGTTCCACTCAGTCTCAGCGTAGATCCTGTCGCGTGTTACGCCCGGAACATCCTCGACTATCGCTCTTCTTTCACCGACAAGGCGGTTGAAGAATGTCGATTTGCCTACATTAGGCCTTCCTACTATCGCAAGAATGGGTTTACTCATCAAATATACCCTCCACAAATTCATGAGCATTGAACGGCTCAAGATCATCCATTTTCTCCCCGACTCCGAGGAATTTTATAGGCATGTCAAACTCATCTGTAATGGTTATTGTGATGCCGCCTCTCGCGGTGCCGTCCATCTTTGTAAGAACGATACCGGTGATATCCGCGATGCTGTTGAATTCCTCAGCCTGGCTTACTGCGTTCTTCCCCGTAGTCGCATCAACTACGAGCAGGTTTTCTCTCGCGGCTTCCGGATACTCTCTTGATATCACCTTGCTCATCTTCTCGAGCTCCTTCATAAGGTTGACCTTATTCTGGAGTCTGCCTGCGGTATCGCAGATAAGAACATCGATGTTATTGGCTTTGGCAGACTGGACAGCGTCGTAAATGACCGCAGTAGGGTCTGTACCCTCCTCGCGGCGGATAACTCTTACGCCAACTCTGTCTCCCCAGAGCTGCAGCTGCTCAGAAGCAGCGGCACGGAATGTATCGGCGGCAGCCAGCATGACACTCTTTCCCTGCTTCTTATACATGTGGGCAAGCTTCGCGATCGTCGTTGTTTTTCCTCCGCCGTTGATGCCTATCATGAGGATTATGAGCGGATATTTGTCTGTCATCTTATTGCGCTCGCCCTTGTCCATCATCTCTTCAAGTATGCGCGAAAGCTCTTTTTTTATCTCGCGCTCTCTTGTTATGTATTTGTAGTTGATGGCCTTGTTGAGCTCGTCGATTATTTTGTCGGACGTTTCAATTCCTACATCTGCCATGACGAGCGATTCCTCGAGCTGCTCCAGAAACTCCGGGCCGAGCTCGGGGTTGTCATATACAGCCATGGTGATGGAATCGATAAATTTACGGAATACTGATTTCTTTTCAAACAGTGCCATTTACAGGCCTCCTTTTATTCTAGTCCTTCAGGATCAAATTCATCTCCGAGTTTGAGTGAGAGCATGCGCGAGATGCCCTGCTCAGGCATCGTAACTCCGTAAAGCACATCCGCGTGCTCCATTGTCGCCTTCTGGTGAGTTATGAGGGCGAACTGGATATTGTCGAAATTTTTGAGATAATCAGAGAATCTCTCGATGTTGACCTCGTCGAGAGCGGCCTCTACCTCATCGAGTATGACGAATGGTGTAGGCTTTGCCTTGAGAACGGCAAACATCAGGGCTATCGCCGTGAGAGTCTTTTCACCTCCGGAGAGAAGGTTGATGTTTTTAAGCTTCTTTCCAGGCGGCTGTGCTGTTATCTCTATGCCTGATTCGAGCGGTTTTGTTTCATCCTCAAGCCTGAGCTCGGCATATCCTCCGCCGAAAAGCTCCTTGAACGAATTCTCAAAGTTTTCTACGACACGGTCAAAGTTCTCCTTGAACTTCGTGCGGATCGTTTTGTCCATGTTGGATATGATCTCATTCAGCTCGTCCATGGCCTTTGTGAGGTCGGCCTCCTGGGCTGTCATGAATTCATATCGCTTGCTTACAGCCTTGTACTCTTCAATCGCTCCTACATTCACGTCGCCGAGTTCGGCAAGGCGCAGCCTTATCTCTCTCGACTCGCGGTTTCCGGCAGTGATGGCAAAGCTCTCATCTCTCATGTCGAGAGCTTCGGCGTAAGATACTTCAAATTCGTCCCACAGCTTATCCTTCTGTGTATCGAGCAGAGTCTCGTTTCTGGCTGTTCTCACCTCGAGTCTGTATCTTTCATCACGGATGGATTCAAGTTCTTCCCTGTCCTTCTTCTGAGCTGCCATGAGTGCGTCGCCTCTGCTTCGCCCGTCCTCAAGCTTTGAGGTGATTTCGGCGATCTTCGCTTCAAGCTCCGCCTTCTCCTGACTAAGTGCCCGCTCAAGATCACCGGACTTCTCATCCGAGGTGGTGAGCTTCACTTTGTCTTCATTGAGCTCCTTCTGAAGAGTGAGATCATCCTCGATGGCAGCCTCGAGCTCGGTCACGTCATCCCTGACGCGCTCTATCATCTCGTTATCGGCAAGCATCCTGGATTCGCTTTCACCTATCTTTACCTTGAGAGCTACGATAGCTTCGTTGTCCTGCTCTATGACAGGCTTCAGAAGCTCGGACTCCTTCAGGAGAGCGTCCGCGTTCGTTTCAGCTTCCGCGTACTCTGCCTCGGCTTCCTCTATGCTTTTTCTGTGACCGGCTATCATCTCGTCGGCCCTGGCAATATCCGATGCCAGAGTGTCCATGCTGGATCTGAATCTCTCAGCAGCGCCCTCGTCTTCCCTGACGAGCGTTTCAGCATGATCCCTGTCCGCCCTGAGTACGTTGCCGGCGATATCCAGCTCAGTGATCTCGGCGCGGAGGACGTCTCTCTGAGCTCTGAGCTGAGTCCTCGTTTCGTCAAGTTTCTTTCTGCTCGCGATGAGCTCAGCCGTCTTTTCGTTATAATCGGCTATCCTGCCCTTGAGCGTGCTGATCTCTTTTTTACGGTCAAGGAGATTGGCCGTTCTGTTTTTATATCTTCCTCCGGTGATTGCTCCGAAGCTTGTGATGACTTCCCCGTCCCTGGTGACTATCCTGAAGCCGCCGATATCTTTCTTTGATATGCGTATGGCCTTATCCATGTCATCAGCGATGATGACGCGGCAGAGGAGATAATCGATGATGTTTCTGTATTTTTCATCACAGCCTACCATTTCGGAGGCGATGCCGACATATCCCGGTGCGGAGCTCACGCTGCCGTTTACCCTGAGCCTGTCAGCACGTATCGACCTGACAGGAAGGAATGTACAGCGTCCGAGTCCGGTCTGCTTGAGCCATTCGATGGTGCCGGTCGCTGAAGCGTCGTCCTCACATACTATGTTCTGGAGCGCGTTGCCGAGCGCAGTCTCTACTGCTGTCTCGAGACCCGACGGAACACTGATTATGTCAGAGACAGTACCTATGATGCCCTTTCTCTGAGCGTTCATTACCGATCTTACAGCGTTGTTGTAGCCTTCGTAGTTGGCTTCCATCTCCTCGATGGTGCTGCGGCGGGCTATCGCCTGATTGCATCTGACAGATATCTCGTCTGCCTGCTTGATATTCTTCTCTATCTCTGATGCGACGGTAACGATCTTATCGTTAACAGAGTCGAGCTCTTGCTTTTTACCTTTCAGCGCCTGCTCATTATCACCGATCTTCTGCTCAATAAGCCTGAGATTTTCCCTGTTTTCGGTATCCGTTCTGTCTCTGGTCTCGAACTCCTCCTCCAGAGTCTTTCTGCGCTCCTCAAGAGTCGTTTTGTAATTGCTTAAAGTCTTTATCTCGGCGTTTCTGGTGACATTTTTATTGTTGATGTCTATCAGCCTGTTTTTGATATCCTCTGTCTGCATGGCTATCGAGGACGATCTGCGGCTGTCTTCGTTGAACTTCATTACCGCGTCTTCAAGCTCTTTCCTGAGCTTGTCCATCTCACGGTTCATGACCTTTTCGCCTTCTTCAAGCCTTGCCAGCTCTGCTCTTTCGGTGCCGAGTCTCTCGTTTGCAGTTGTGAGCTCTTCTTCTATCCTTGTGAGCTCCTTATCAATATTCGCGAGGCGCTCCTTGTTGAGCCTGCCGCCGCTCGTTATATCTGCGAGCTCATCTATAGCCTCAAGAAGCCTCGCGTTGGTGCTTCCGAACTCCTCGTTGAGATCGGATTCGCTGTCTCTGATGACCTCCAGCTTTTCCTCCGCGTCGGATATCCTTGCTGATGTGAGATCGAGCTTTGCCTGAAGAGCCTCAAGCTCTTCCTTGCCTCCGCGCACGCTTGCCTCGAGGTTTTCGAGATTGTGCAGGATTATGTTTATCCCAAGCGTCTTGTATCTGTCCCTGAGCCCGATATACTCAACAGCCTTTTCGGAATCTTCCCTGAGGCCGTCTATACGTCCTTCTATCTCGGCAATGATATCTCTTACCCTGTCAATGTCGACAGTCGCAGCGCGCAGCTTGCTCTCAGCCTCACTCTTTCTGCTCTTGTACAGCACAACACCGGCGGCTTCTTCGAATATCTGCCGCCTGTTCTCAGGTCTTGTACTTACGATGTCAGCTATCTTACCCTGTCCGATGATGGAGTATCCTTCTACTCCGATACCGGTGTCCATGAAGAGCTCGCGTATGTCTCTGAGCCTGCACTGGTTGCCGTTAATGAGATATTCACTTTCACCGGAGCGGAACATGCGCCTTGTAACAGCCACCTCGTTATACTCAAGGGGCAGTATTCCGTTCGAATTGTCGATCACAAGCGTGACTTCAGCCATGCCCTTAGGCTTTCTTGTCGCTGTTCCGGCAAAAATGACATCCTGCATCTTTGAGCCGCGAAGCTGCTTTGAGCTCTGTTCACCAAGCACCCATCTGAGAGCATCAGAAATATTGCTCTTTCCGCTGCCGTTCGGACCTATGATGCAGGTCACTCCCTGATTGAGTTCTATGCTTACGGGGTCTGCGAACGATTTGAACCCCTGCATTTCGATCCTCTTAAAATACAACTGTTATACTCCCTTCGAAAGCGCGTCTTCTGCCGCTGCCTGTTCGGCCTTGGCCTTGCTCTGGCCCGTGCCTGTACCGGCTGGTTTGCCGTTTATATCAACTTCTATCGTAAATGTTTTATTGTGATCAGGACCCGACTCCGCTACCTTGCGGTATTCTATCCTTACGTTGTGGTCAGACTCCTGCAGCTTTTCCTGAAGCTTCGTTTTGAAATCCTTGTTGAGCTTGCCCTGCGCTCCGAGATCGATACGCTCTTTGAGCAGTTTTAATATGATGCTCCGGCCTGCGTCATATCCGCCGTCGAGAATCGCTGCGCCGACAAGGGCTTCAAAAGCATCGGCTAGTATGGATGCCTTGCTGCGTCCGCCGCTTGCTTCCTCACCCTTTCCGAGGAAAAGAAACTCTCCGAGGCCCATTTCAAGCGCGGCTCCGGCAAGCGAGTCCTCACAGACAACATCTGCCCTGCATCTGGAAAGTACGCCCTCGTGAGCCGATTTCATTATCTCAAAGAGTCTGGCTCCGACTACAGCATCAACATAAGCGTCTCCGATAAACTCGAGCCTCTCGTTATTGTATTCATATCCCAGCTTGTGCTCTGAAGCATAGGAACTGTGTGTAAGTGCTGTTTTTATGAGTTCTTCGTTTTTGAATCTGTATCCGATTATTTTATAAAGCTTTTCAAGATCAACGGCCTTTGCCATTTATTCTTCTCCTCTGCCTGTAAATTCTTCACTGTTTGCTATCGCTTCTTCGATCATTCCCGTTATAGCGCCCTTGAGTCCGAGTATAGGCGCTCCGCCGGCATCTGAATAATCAAATACTTCCTTGATTTCTTTTATCTTGCTGTATGCGAGCATGGCTCCTGCCTTTGCGATGAAGCCCTCGGTCAGCTTCTGCTTGAATGCTCCCATTATCGCGAGGCTCATGCCCTCACTGCTTTTAAGATATATATTGCCGCTGAATCCGTCGGTGACAACGACATCAGTCTCCCCGAATACGACATCACGGGCTTCTATATTGCCCTGGAAGTTGAGTCCGCTCTCCTTGAGCATATTGAACGCTGTCTTGTGAAGATCGTCGCCCTTGCCTTCTTCGGCTCCTACATTCAGCAGTCTTACTACAGGAGCTTCATTGCCAGTTATACCCCTAACGAAAATGCTGCCCATTATGCCGTACTGATAAATGTATTCAGGCTTGGCTTCAACGCTGGCACCGCAGTCCAGGAGCAGCGTAACGCCTTCCTTGCCCGCACGCGGGAACCATGCAGCTATGGCCGGACGCTTTATGCCCTTGATGCGGCCGAGAGTCACAAGTCCGCCGGCAAGAAGCGCTCCGGTGCTGCCGCCCGAGATGAAAATATCAGCCTCGCCTGTCTTGAGCATATTCATGCCCTTGACTATGGTGGAGTCCTTTTTCTTCCTTACCGCCATTGCAGGCTGCTCCTCATTGGAGATGACTTCTGTGGCATCAACGACCTCGATATTATCGCCCTTCCACCTGTTTGCCTTCAGCTCTTCCTGTATTGCTTCTTCCGGTCCGATGATAACGACAGTTTCGCTTATTTCAGAAGCTGCTCTGATAGCTCCTTTTACTATTTCTTCAGGAGCGTAATCGCCACCCATACCATCAACCAAGATCTTCATTCATTAACCTCCGAACCCTTTAATTAAGTGCAAAAAGCACATAGATATCTATCAAATCACATTGATTACATAAATAATCAATGTATTATATCATAAAATAAGCGCACAGACGCGTGATTTTGAATTAAACACAAGATAAAACGGAGCAAATGTGCTCCGTATACTGCATATAGTTATTTTTGTGATTAACGGCTTCTTCTCAGCTGTCCGCAGGCAGCGTCTATGTCACTGCCCAGGGTGCGCCTCACCGTGACAGCCACTCCATTGTTTTCAAGTATCTGTTTAAAGGCTGCGACGCTTTTCCCGTTGGCAGTCTTATACTCACGCCCTTTCACTTCATTAAGCGGTATCAGGTTAACATGAGTCAACCAGCCTTTGAGTCTCGAGGCGAGCTCATTCGCGCATGCGGCGCTGTCATTCACTCCGTCGATCACTGCATACTCGAATGTGATACGGCGTCCCGTAAGCTCTGTATACTCCCTGCAGGCCCGCATAAGATCATCATAGCCATACCTGCGCGCAACAGGCATCGTACGCTCCCTTAGCTCCTGATTCGGGGCATGCAGAGATACTGCGAGGTTCACCTGCGGAAAGTCCACTGCGAATTCCCTGATCTTAGGGATAAGGCCGCATGTGGACACCGTTATGTTGCGAAGACCGAGTCCATAGCCCTTTTCTTCATGTATGAGGCGGATGAATGACGACAGCCCGCTGTAGTTATCGAACGGCTCTCCCATTCCCATCACTACCACATGCCCTATGTCTTCTCCGGTAAGGTTTCTCATGGCGAGCACCTGAGCCAGCATCTCTCCTCCGCTGAGGCTCCTGTCAAGGCCGTCCATCGTTGATGCGCAGAAAGTACAGCCCATCCGGCAGCCCGACTGTGACGAAATGCATATGGAATTTCCGTATCCATACTTCATGAATACGGATTCCACCATGGTGCCGTCATCAAATCTAAAGAGACACTTTACAGTGCCGTCCTTTGACTTCTGCACCTTCTCGGCTTCAGGCATCCCGATGCGGAAGTTTTCCTGAAGTGCGGCCCTGAGCGGCGCCGGAACGTTTTTCATGTCAGCGAAGTCCGTTACACCCTTTGCGAGCCAGCCAAAGATCTGATTCGCCCTGAATTTCTTTTCGCCCATTCCGGTGATGACCGGCTCAAGCTGAGCCGGAAGAAGATCCAGTATGTTTTCCTTTAGCTCATTCTGCTGCATTTACGCCTTTCCTTTCCGCCTGTAAAAGCGGCCTGATGTAAAAAGTTGACGCAAACCTGCTGTATCCGCATGATTTGCGCCAACCTGTTTTTTATCTAAGATCTTCAGATCCTCTCTACAGCGAGGCCTGTCTTGTGTCCGTTGATATCGAATTCAGGAAGATCTTCCTTATTTTCGACAGCCACTGAAATGGTCTCGTCCATGATGAAGTCCTTTGCTCTTTCAACAGCAGCAAATCATCTAGTTTAGATGT
>CADATR010000062.1 GCA_902790885.1 uncultured Eubacteriales bacterium | reverse complement strand
AGCTGGATGAGCGCTTTGTGCAGGCGACTTATACGGCGTGGAAGCACCTTATACGTGATCCGATGATCTACGACATGGTGTGGGGCGAGTCGCGCGCGAGGGATAAGGATGAAGAGGAATAGCGGCATCGCGGAGCGCATTGCGGGATATGTGAAGGAAGCCGGCGGAAGGGCATTCTACGTCGGCGGCTTTGTGCGCGACAGGCTGCTTGGCATCGAGAACAAGGATGTGGATATAGAGGTGCACGGGCTTGAGCCCGATGCGCTTTATGAGATACTGGGGCGGCTCGGAGAGCCGCTTTCATTCGGGAAGAGCTTTGGAGTCTTCGCGCTTAAGGGCGAAGACATCGACATAGCCATGCCGAGGCGCGAGCGCGCAACGGGAAGCGGTCACAGGGATTTTGAGGTGGACGTGGATCCGTTCATAGGGACGCGCGAGGCGGCGAGGCGAAGGGATTTCACGATAAACGCGCTTATGGAGGATGTGCTGACGGGCGAGGTGGTCGATCATTTCGGCGGGCGCCGCGACCTCGATGAAGGGGTCATCCGGCACATCGATCCGGCCACCTTCATCGAGGACCCCCTGCGGGTGCTGCGCGGGGCGCAGTTCGCGGCGCGCTTTGGCTTCGCCATAGCCCCGGACACCATAGAACTGTGCCGCGGCATAGACCTTTCGGCCCTTTCGCGTGAGCGCGTTGAGGAAGAGATGAAAAAGGCCCTGCTCAAGGCAGACAGGCCGTCCATCTTCTTTGAGTCGCTTCGCGCCATGGACCAGCTCGATGTGTGGTTCCCCGAGCTTAAGCAGACCATTGGCCTTGAGCAGGACCCCGTCTTTCATCCGGAGGGCGACGTATGGACGCACACGATGGAGGTAATAGACAGGGCCGCGGCATTCAGGGACCGCGTGTCCGGGCCTTACCGCTTCATGCTGCTGGCGCTGACGCACGATCTCGGCAAGATAGTGACCACAGAGGTAAGGAAGGGCCGCATACACGCCTACGAGCACGAGACTAAGGGCATGCCGCTGGTGGAAGCTTTCATGGAAAGGCTCACCGGTGAAAAGGATGTAAAGAACTACGTATACAACATGGTGCCGCTCCACATGAGACCCAACGTGGCGGCATACTCAAAGCCGGCGCTGAAATCCACCAACAGGATGTTCGACGCGGCTGAGGCTCCGGCCGATCTCATATGGTTCGCCGAGGCAGACAAGCCGGTATTCTCGGGCTCTGACGCCTTTACCGGCGACAAGGGCTTTCTGATCGAAAGGCTCAGGGCGTATGAAGAGACGATGGCGAAGCCATATGTGATGGGGCGCGATCTCATAGAAGCGGGCCTTGAGCCGGGCGAGGATTTCAGCGAGATACTGGCCCATGCCCACAAGCTGAGGCTGGCCGGCATAGACAAGGAGCCGGCACTTAAACAGGCGCTGTCATACGCGCATAAGCTGCGCAAAAACAAGGTAAAGTGAAAGAAGGATAAGCCATGGGACTGTTCGGAAAGAAGAAGAGTGAATATCCTAAATTCCCTGAAGGGGACTACGAGCCGGTGCTGCGGTGCAGCATATGCACGGGCGAGCAGGTGCTCTGCGCCAGGGAGCGCGGCACGGGCAGGCTGGTCGAGCTGATGCTCGTAAGATCGCCCGCGCAGCTCGAGGGATTCTGTGCCGCTAACGGGATAGATCCGGAAGCTATAGAGAAAATCTATTAGTGCGCTGAGCCGGCTCCATACGCAGGCCCGGCCGGTGTGTTTACGGGAAACTGATCGTATGAATTCAGTCTCGGATATGCAAAATATCCGAGTCTTTTTTTATCGCATGTGATACAATTTCACTAGGTATGCGATAAATGCTTTTCGGCATTTTTTCATAGCAAATGATGAGAGGGAAAGAATTATGGAAACCAGAAAAGACAAGCTTATAAAGCTTGCTACAGAAATGGCAAACAAGGGTGAGCTCACTATCACTCCTGAGAGTGCGGAGTATCAGCTGCTCGATTACCTGCTGACCGACGACGAGCTCGCAGTAATGAGCGAGATGAAGCTCGTAATGCCTTCCACAGCGAAGGGACTTGCGAAGAAGACAGGAATGCCTGTTGAGAAAGTAAAGCACATTCTTGAGGGCTGCGCCGACAAGGCCTACTTCATGGATGTAAAGCTCGGAAAGAGCGGAAAGATATACCTGCTCGTGCCCTTCGCGCCGGGCATCTTCGAATTCCAGCTGGCCAGGAGCGCGGAGTACAACGAATCGCATCCTGAGATATCCTATCTCTTCCAGAGGCACGCTTTTGAGTCGTACGGCCAGGTAGCCGCGTCCATGCCGATGGGCGTAGGCATCATGAGAGTCGTTCCGGTAGAGAGCGCCCTGCCTGCAGATACAAAGATAATGACGATGGAGAGGCTCAGCACGCTGATCGAGACTACAGTCGGCGGAGCGTTCTGCAGAGTGCCTTGCCAGTGCCGCAGAGTTCGCCGCATCATGGGCGAGGGCACAGGCGACCTCGAAGACGGAATGTGCATCTACATGGGCCTTCTCGCTGAATCCATGCTGCGCCACGGCCGCGGAGAGAAGCTGACCAAGGAGCAGGTGTACGAGCACCTCGAGAGGACAGAGGCCATGGGCTGCATCCATCAGATAACCACTCTCGAGAGCGGTATCTCGTTCGCCATCTGCAACTGCCAGCCGCAGAGCTGCATGGCCATCGGAAGCGCCACTTACTACGGTGCGCCTAACATGGTGCGCAGCAATTACGTAGCTGAGATCGACAAGGAGAAGTGCGTTGCCTGCGGACAGTGCGTGGAGACCTGCGCAAACAACGCTCTCAGGCTCGGACAGAAGATCTGCTCAAAGACTCCTATCGTTCACGTGCCGACCGAGCTCCCTGATGAGCAGGAGTGGGGTCCGGAAAGATACGACGCGGACTACAGGGATCACAGAAAGAACGTGGTGGAGACCGGCACATCGCCGTGCAAGACCACCTGCCCTGCGCATATAGCGATCCAGGGATATATAAGACTGGCTGCTCAGGGCAAGTACATGGAGGCTCTCGAGCTTATCAAGAAAGAGAACCCGCTGCCTGCGGTATGCGGACGCATCTGCCCGCATAACTGCGAGAACGAGTGCACAAGAGGAGAGATCGACCAGGCGGTCGCCATCGACGAGGTGAAGAGATTCATCGCCGACAGAGAGATCGAAGCATCGCAGAGATTCATTCCGAGAAAGCTCTGGGAGCACGACAAGAAGATCGCTGTCATCGGATCTGGCCCGGCAGGCATCTCCTGCGCTTACTACCTCGCTGCAGGCGGTTACAAGGTAACAGTATTTGAAAAGGAAAAGAGACCTGGCGGAATGCTGGTGAACGGCATCCCTGCCTTCAGGCTCGAGAAGGATGTAGTTGAGGCTGAGATCGACGTTCTGAGAGCGCTCGGAGTCGAGTTCAGATGCGGAGTTGAGGTCGGTACGGACGTTACCATTCCAGAGCTCCGCGAGCAGGGCTTCGAGGCATTCTACCTCGGCATCGGACTGCAGAACTGCGGAAAGCTCGGCATCCCGGGAGATGACGCGAAGGGCGTAGCCGCGGGCGTTGAGTTCCTTAAGGACATCAACCGCGGCAATGACGTTGAGCTTAGCGGCAATGTAGTAGTCATCGGCGGAGGCAGCATCGGAGCTGACGTAGCGCGCACGGCGAAGAGATACGGCGCAAAGAAGGTAGACCTCTACTGCCTCGAGTCGTACGACGAGATGCCTATGGGCGAGGAAGACCAGGCATACTGCAAGGAAGACGGCGTCACCATCCATGACGGCTGGGGACAGACCGAGATACTCACTACGAAAGACGGAAGAGTCAAGGGCATCAGGTTCCACAAGTGCACGAGCGTAAAGAACAAAGAGGGCAGATTCGACCCTAAGTTCGACGACAGCGTCACAGAAGAGGCGAGATGCTCAACGGTGCTGTACTGCATCGGTCAGAGACCTGACTGGGGCAAGCTGCTCACGGGTGTAAATGTAGAGCTCACAGAGAGAGGCTTCGTAAAGGCCGATCCTCTGACATATCAGACGAGCGAGCCTGATATCTTCGCGGGCGGAGACATCTACACAGGACAGAAGTTCTGCATCGACGCGATCGCTGCCGGCAAGGAGGCTTCGATCTCGATCAACCGCTTCGTATGGCCGGGACACAGCCTCACTCTCGCCAGAGATAAGAGAGAGTACACTGCTCTCGACAAGTCCGACCTCGATTTCGACCACATCAGCTGGGACAACATCAAGCGTCAGGTGCCTGGCGTCGACAAGTCGAAGGTCGGCACTAAGAGCAGCGAGAGCCTTACCTTCACGGAGGAGCAGCTCAAGGCTGAGACAGCGCGCTGCCTCGGATGCGGAGCTACTGTCGTCGATCAGAACAGATGCATCGGATGCGGAGTCTGCACAACAAGGTGCAAATTCGACGCGATCCACCTCATCAAAAAGTTTGATGAGCCGGTCCACTCGATCCGCTTCCGTCAGAAGTATGTGGAGAATTACCGCAAGAACCGCGAGATGAAGATCGCCGTAAAGAAATTCATCAAGAAGGACAACAGCAAATTCTACCCTGAAGAGGGCTAAAGGAGCACTGAAAGATGCATGAACTTACGCTCCTTTACGGCGTTGCGCAGAAGGTGGGACAGGTAGTCGAAGAGAACGGACTCGATCATGTCGACGCGATAGTGATCGAGGTGGGCGAGGCCACATCCGTGATCCCGGAGTTCCTTCAGGACGGCTATGAGGTGATCTCTGACGACTACGACTTTCTCAGAGGCTCGGAACTCATAATCGAGAGGATAAAGGCCATAGGGCTCTGCCGCAGATGCGGCACGGAGTTTCCTATAGTTGAAAACAAGGGTCTGTGTCCGAAGTGCGGAAGCTTCGAAAAGGATATCATCGAGGGTACGGACTTCTTCATAAAGGAAGTCCGCATCCTCGAACAACAATAGATTATTAAGGGTAAATGAGGGAATAATGCCGAACGACACATTGCTTATGATCGTGAAAATGTCAGTTATCACACTGTTATATGTGACAGTGACATTTTTGCTGTGGAGAACTGTCAAAGACAGGAAGATCACTGCGGATGAAAAGATAGCGCTTGGCCTGCTTTATGGTATCCTTTCGATCTTTTCAACGCATTTCGGCGTCGATTACGGAATAATGGTACTCAATGTGCGCGACCTTGGGCCGATGGCGGCAGGGCTGTTCTTCGATCCGGTATCGGGCATAATCGCGGGCATAATCGGAGGTGTGGAGCGGTATATAGCCGGAACCTACTTTGAAGTGGGCACGTATACGCGCATCGCGTGCAGCGTGTCTACCTGCTTCGCGGGCTTCTTCGCGGCGTTCCTGCGCATAGTCATATTCAAGGGCAAAAAGCCTTCGATCGCATATGCTTTCTTTATGGGCTCGGTGATCGAAGTCTTCCATATGTATGTCATTTTCCTTACGCACAGAGAAGACATGGATATGGCCTTTTATGTCGTAAGGGCGTGTTCTGTGCCTATGATCCTTTTCAGCGGACTCGGACTCATGTTCTGTTCAGTCGTGATAAAAAAGAGCATGGGTGAGCTGCACCGGCCGTTTGCCACTATCCCTGCCGAAGATATTCCTGTATCGCACAAGTTCCAGACATGGCTGTTTGGTGTAACAGTCTTTGTGCTTCTGGTGAGCTTCGGACTCAGCTACGGGATGCATACAGCTGCCGCGCTGCAGAAGGGAAGATCAGACCTCTTCATGGATTCGTCTGACATATCGTCGTCTGTCTCGTGGATACGTGAGCGTGGCATGAACCCCGGCAACTATTATCATTCTGTAGGATTGTACGGCAGCTTTGCTGTGTTTGACGGGGACGGCAAGGAGATATCCGGCACGATGCTTGATGATACTTATGCTGATACTATCAGAGGCTTCATTAAGACTTATAACCCGGATGAGTACTTTAACGAAAAGATCTATGACGTACCGTCTTTATGCCTGCTGAGCACTACAGAGGATGGCCTTACGGTATTTGTTGAGATGCCGAAGCACGAGATCTTTAAATCCCGCGACAGCCAGGCATATGAGACGATGCTGGCGGATATACTTTTCTTTACGATCATTTACGTGCTGATCGCTATCCTGGTGCAGAGAATGGTCGTTGATAACCTGCTGCGCGTCAAGAATTCTCTCAACAGGATCACAGACGGAGATCTGAACGAAAAGGTCAACGTTTACACCTCGTCTGAATTCGCTTCGCTTTCCGATGATATCAACCTGACGGTGGATGTGCTGAAGGGCTATATCGACGCGGCAGAGAAGCGGATGGAGCAGGAGCTGCTTCTGGCGCACAACATTCAGGATGCGGCTCTTCCGAAAAACTTCACCTTCAACCACAGGGGCTTTGAGATCTTTGCTTCGATGGATCCGGCGAAGGAGGTAGGAGGAGATTTCTACGATTTCTTCTTTGTTGAAGCGGACAAGATGGCTCTGGTAATAGCTGACGTCTCCGACAAGGGGGTTCCGGCGGCGCTGTTCATGATGCGCAGCAAGACCGCGATAAGAGGGCTGGCCGAATCCGGATATGAACCGGAAGAGATATTCTTCAGAGTCAACAATTCGCTCTGCGAAGGAAACGAGCTGAATATGTTCGTTACGGTATGGATGGGCATCATCGATCTTAAGACAGGCGACATGAGGTGCATCAACGCCGGCCACGAATATCCGGTTCTCAGGCGCAAGGACGGAGAATTCGAGATCCTTAAGGACAAACACCGTCTCCCTCTCGGAGCCATGGAGAACATGACATATGACAGCTACAGCCTGCACCTTGATCCGGGAGACTGCCTGTACGTACACACAGATGGAATCCCTGACGCCATAAACGTCGAAGAGGAGCAGTACGGTCTCGAGCGCATGGTCAACGCCCTGAATATGAACAAAGACACGTCGATGGAAGGCCTGCTCCTGACAGTCAAGGCCGATCAGGACGAATTTGTCGGAGAGGCGAACCAGTTCGATGACATAACAATGATGGGCTTCAGATATGACGGCCCTCAGGAGGTTGGCGCATGACCGAAACAAAGATATACGTGGGCCTCAATGATTCCATTGAGAAAAGGCAGCTGATGGAGACAGAAAAGTATATAAGCGTTCTGCGGAACGTCTGCTTTTCTTACGGCACGCCTTTCTCCTTCGATGTGCAGGAGGGCGGCTACATACACGAGGACGGCACCTACACGAGAGAGACTTCTCTTGTGCTCACCCTGATAGGCGTGGATGATTATACGGTCAACGAGGTAGCAAAGGACCTGTGCGCATTCTTCCATCAGGAGTCGGTCCTGATAACAGAGGGATCTGTGCGGGCTTATTATGTCAGCGAATCCCTTAAAGAAAGCAAATAGCAGAGAGCAAATAATAATGAAATAAAAAGACTGAAGTCCTGCGGTGATGTCCGCGAGGACTTCATTTTTTTTGGGATCCTTTTGCCGAGATCAGCGGAGCCTGTTGATCTCATCGATACAAGTAACACGGAAAAAGGGGAATTTAGTGTAGTGAAAAGATCGGTGAAAAGATGCCTTCGACCGGCAACCTGCTTCCCGGAATCTTTTGTTTTCATCAAAGCATGAGTTATTCATCGACTTGAATAATTATTAGCTTGTTCGCCTTGCTGCCTGCCGGCGAAAAAGGACTTTTTACAAATCTTCTACATAAGAGCCCCAATAATACCATTCCATGTAGACAAGGAGCCGAACGATTTACGTAAAACACCTCTAAAAGGCGTCAAACACTTTATGCCTGCTATAAATCAGGCTGATACCGCCGCCACCAGAGCCCCAAACAACCCTTCTCTGAGGACCTTGACCCGAAATCGACAATGTATAGGGATGCATATTTTGAAAACAGCGCTTTTGTCTACATGAAATCCCGAAATCAGATGCTTCATGTAGAAGTTTCTGAAAAACTCCTTTTTGCCTCATCTTCAGCGTGTTTGTTATGTAGAGGTGCTTCTCTTGCTGCCTGAACCAATTCCTGCAGCAGTTATGATAATATAGAAGCATACTGATTCATGAAGAAGACGTTTGTAAGGCGAAGGAGAAATGTATAAAAATGGATTTGGAGCCGAATGCATATGACAGAATCAAAGAATACAGTGATAAGGGTGAGACGTTGTTTTATGAAGGCAGATTCTCCGAAGCATTGAGGGAGTATAACAAGGCATTTGATGTGATCCCCGAACCGAAACAACGCTGGGAAGCATCTGTATGGCTCATCGCGGCTATGGGAGACTGTTATTTCTGGTTAAAAGAATTTGATGTGGCGCTGGAGTACTTCCGGAAACTGATGGCAGAGTATGAAGAATATGGGAATCCATTTATCAGACTGCGCTATGGGGAGTGTCTGTACGAAACCGGAAACGAGCAGCTTTCAAAAGAGCATTTGCTCGCTGCCTATTCAATGGAAGGGAAGGAGCTGTTTGAAGAATGCGATAAAAAGTATTTAAGCATTATAGCTGACCTTCTGTAATCTCTTATAAAATCAGATTCTAAAAAAGGAACCGCTCAAAGTGATAAGGAGCCGGAATGCTGTCTGTATGATGATGACAAGCCTTGCTATGGTGTGAGGGAAAAAATACACCCGTATACGCCCCTCCTTCGGACGTTCTCACCCCTCCGCGCCGGCATGAAAAAAGACAGACACGAGGCCTGCCTTTTTTCATGGTGTCCCGGACATGAGTGTAATAGAACTACTGCCGGGGTTATTGTCGAAGTATTTCTCTATATCTGCAGCTTCATAGTCGGATACCTTGCCTTTCCTGTCTGAATTATTCAGGAATATATCGAAGCGATCGTCATACAAATATATACGGTCTATCAGGAGATTGACCAATAGCTTCTGGTATTCGAAATCATCACGGCTGCCTTCTCTTATAGATAGAAAGAAGTTACGTGCCAGGCCAGGGTCGATTTTCATCTGCTTAGCCTGTTCCTTCTGTAATTGTTTATTCAGTTCTTCGAGTTCTCCCTCGCGTCTTTTGAGTCGCCCAGCTACACTTGTAGAATTGATACCTGTCTCAAGCTGATCGAGTAGAACTTCGATCTTTTTCTCTGTTCCTTTTATTTCTTCTCGTAGCCTGATAACAGCTGAACTTTCCAGGTCTTTTTGATTCTGGATTTCAACTTCCTTAATGATTTTGTCAATTACGTCATCAGCCAGAAGATGGCGACACACATCAAGAATCAGAGGCTCCAGGAAGTCTTTTCTGACATTTTTCTTAGTGCACTTTTTTGGAGACTTTAAGCACTTATAATATCTGTAAGTTTT
>CADATR010000061.1 GCA_902790885.1 uncultured Eubacteriales bacterium | reverse complement strand
GCGCAAAGCCCGCAGCCTATGCATTTTTCCTTGTTGATGATTACAGGATCCATAGTCCCCCCCTTGATGGCCCGGATAACAGTCTACTTATTCTGCCCGAGTGTTCCAAGCGCTCTTACGCAGGAATTATAGGCTATCATCCTGGCGTTTTCCATCGCCAGCTCTTCTTCTGTTTTCTGCTGAGCCTGCCCGCCTGCCTGCTCTGCATCAGGAACCACTTTTACCATGACCTTCCTGATCTCTTCTTCAACCGAGGCGTTATCGAGCCTGCTGTCATCTATAAGAAGCGCAAGTGAGCGCAGACTGTGCGACAGTGTCTCCTTCTCCATCGTGTACAGGATGGATCCTTCTATCTCAGGCAGAGCCTCAAGCTCAGCGATCCCCTGCTTGATCTCCTTGATAGCTTTCGCGTCCTGCAGCATGCCCTGCACCTTTTCTTTTGCGCCGAAGCTCACGGCTGCCGCCTCTTCCTTCGCATTCTTTACGAGCTCTCTGGCCTTTCCGCCCTCTTCAGTGAACTCTTTTACCTTGTCGACCGCTTCTCCGGCGGCCTTCTTAGCTATCTCACCGGCTTCCTCTGCCATGTCCATAGCCTTTTCCAGATAATCCTCAAAATCTCTCATCTTAGTCCTCTCTCATTTATTGTCATTGAAATGCTTGCGCATATATTCTATCGTCCGGTAAAGCACCGTGCCATGCAGTATGTCATCGACGTGGCCGGCAAAGTCCAGTCCGTACCTGGCCTGCAGCTCCTGAAGCTTGCGGTCTATAACCTCCTGCCTTTCGGCTTCGGGGTCTTTCATATAGTCGTCAAGAGTCAGCTGCCTGCCTTCGTAAGGAGAAAGATTGTAAAGGCCTGCGCCGATAAGCCTCACAGGGCGCTTCTCTACCTGATCGAGCAGCCTCGATGTTTCGCTGTATATGGTCGCCGCGTTGTCTTCCGCGGTGATGGATCTCGATCTTGTGATGCTCTGCATGTCTGCGTAAGTCAGCTTGAGCGTGACTCCCTTTCCGTGCACACCGTGCCGCCTCGCTCTGTCTTCGACCGAAAGCGCCAGCAGCACCAGCACATCGTCGAGCATGCGGTAATTGTCGGTATCCTCCTGGAACGTTACCTCGCGGCTCAGCGACTTGGCGTCCTCAGGCTTATATTCTACCACTTTACGCTCATCGATGCCGAACGCAAGCTCTGTAATAAGCTGCCCGTGCTTGCCGAATCGCTCTATTATCTCATCCTTGCGGTCCTGTATGTCGCGCACCGTGTATATGCCTATCCGGTTCAGCTTCTCGGCAGTCTTCGCTCCTACGGTGTACAGCGATCTCACCTCGCGGTCTATCATGAGATCGACGAAGTCCTGCGCCGTCTTTATCTCAAAATATCCGTCGGGCTTCTTCTCTTCGCTTGCAGTCTTCGCCGCCGTCTTTGAGTAGGCCACGCCTACTGAGCAAGTGAGGCCCAGCTCGCTTCTGGTGCGGGCCTTTATCTCACGCGCCATCTCTCCCGCGCGCTCAAAGCTGCCGGCACTGTATGTTACATCAAGATAGGCTTCATCGAGCGCTATAGGCTCCATCTTAACGGCATAATCGTACCATATCCTCCGCAGCTGCCCCGACACAGCCCTGTACTTTTCGAAGTTGGGATGCATATAGATGCCCTGCGGGCAGCGCCTGTACGCCTCCTTGATATTCATGGCGGAATGGACGCCGTACTTCCTCGCCTCATAGCTGCAGGTGGCGACTACTCCGCGCTCACTCGGAAGCGAGCCTATGATGAGCGGCTTGCCAGCCAGTGACGGATCGTCTCTTACCTCTACGGACGCGTAAAACGCATCCATATCCACATGAATGATTATCTGTGGCCTTTCCTTACGCATTATCCGATATGTACTTCTCTAAAACTGCTTCCTCTACGAAGTCGCCCTTGAGCTCTCCAATTCTCTTGAAGTGAGCCTGCCCCTGATGAGCGGCAAGAGCCTCTGCATCGCGCCACTTTTCTACAAGCAGCATCTCATCGTCTGAATCGGTTGACATGTAATAATCATATTTGAAATTGCCGTCTTCCGCTCTGCAGGCAGCATCGAGGCCCTCAGTACTGAGCGCTTCGCGGAACTTCTCCCTCATGCCTGGTTTGCACTTATATGTTACATTCAGTACTATCATTTTAATTCCTCCTATATGAATTCCACGTTTCCGCTTTCTATGTCATAGATCGCGCCTGCGACTTCAAGCCCATCCGGATCGTGCACCGGATGTATCTCAAGCTCGTGCCTGATGACTTCCACCCCGTGCTTAACGTTGAGGCAGCTTGCCCTGTACGGATCTGTCTCGCCTCCGATGGCCAGCGATATGTCTTTTATTATAGAGTCTATGAAACCGCCGGCATGGCCTTTTATAGCGGAGTCTACCGCTCCGCAGCCTGTATGGCCCAGAACGAGTATGAGCTTTGTCCCCAGGTGATCAGCGGCATACTCGATGCTTCCGAGCTGGTGATCATCTATGACATTGCCCGCCACTCTGACCACGAAGAGCTCGCCTATGCCCGCTGAGAAAATGCTCTCAGGAATAACGCGGGAGTCCGAGCATGTAATGATTATCGCGTACGGGTGCTGACCGTTCTCTGCCGTGTGCCTGCGGACCGCAGGAGAAATATCTCCCTTAGCGATCTCAGCGCCTATGTATTTAAGATTGCCGTCTATGAGCCTTTGTCTGGCTTCCTTTGCATCGATCATAGTCTTTTATTTATCCTCTGTCTCGATCGTCAGTATAGTATCGTTTTCCTCAAATCCGTATTTCTTATATACCGGCTTGCCCCATTTTGATGCCTCGAGCCATATGCGGCACACGCCGGCTTCTCTTGCTCTTTGCTCGAGTATTTTCAGCATGGCCGGAGCAATGCCTCTGCCGCGGTAGTCCGGATCGGTGTAGATATTGGTGATATACGCCTTCAGACCTTCGCCGTTTGTGAACGAAGGCGGGAATCTGAACCAGAGTATAGCCCCTGTCGCTATGACTCTGCCGGAATCCTCACATACCCACTCCTCCATCTGTCCGCTTTCCATATACTCGCGGAAGTATTCTGTATTTGATGCAGCAATGTCTTTATCCGGAGACTGGCCCTCGTCGATCAGCTGTCTTATCCTGCAACCGATCAGATCGGGTATGTCTTCAACAGTGGCCTGTCTGAATGTGAGATTATCTATTATCATTGGTCTATTCCCAATTTCCTGTCATCATGGCAACATACATACTGATCCGGCAGCGCTTATCCTAACGTTGGTAATCTGAAATCGAAGTATAAATCATCCGGAACTGTATTATCCATCTCCACCCTGAAAAGGTGTGCTCCATTCTCTTTTGGACCGGACAAGTAATTCATTTGTCCCTTTCCAAGATATGTAAATGGCAGCGTAATACCATCTTCGTTTTCTACTTTCCTGACAAACACCTGCATCTCACTGCATTTTTTTAATTCATTCAGTTCTTTAGACTTTATCCCCGCAACTGTCTCCCACTGGAATGTGTTCTGATCTATATATCCATCATCATAGTTGAGGTTTTCCTTTATTGCTTTGCCCTTAATTACAGTCACATAAGCATACGTTACACCATCTATGATTTGTGTACCCTTCATAATATCGCCCGGGTTCCTGAGAAGCAGCTGCTGCACCTGCTCCTTCCTGTATTTCCCCCATATATGGAAGAGTTTTGTAGGATCACTGTTTCCAAAGTCTATCTCATATCTGCCAAGTCCGTACTCTATGAGATCACTCGCATACTCTTCAAGCTCTACTCCAAGATTAACGCTATTCAGCATTATCATTCCATTATCTTGCCGAAAAAAACCTGATTGAACCATATACTTAATTGCATGCCTGAAAATTGCATCGGAGGAGTAACCAGGAGTGTTATTATTTATAAATTCAGCTATACTTCCGATATCTGCTTTTCCTGCTCCTTCTATAAGTTTCTGCACAATATAGTATTCGTGAGGCCTCACGAGTGGCAGCATATTAGAAAGATAGTTAACAAATGCCTCCTGCCTTTCATCAAAAGCCGGAAGGTTTTCCTCATTTATAGCCTTCAGAAATCCATAATACGATTTATTTTTGGTTCCTGATATCTTAGACTGCATGAACTTGATAAGATCAGGAGCATAATCATTGTTCAGATAATCAATATGATCCGGATATCTTGCAGCGCTAATATACTTCTTAAAGTTCAGATAATCCTGCTCCAGAAATAGTTTTGTGTTGAAATTAACCTCGTCAATATATGACAAGACTTCTTTCTTACTAAGATCATCTATATGTATTTCAACGCCATAGTCTGCCAGTCCTATTTCTTTGAAATCGTCCTTGACCAAAGCAGCAATAAGTTGCTTTTCCACAACAAAGTTTTCTGACAGGCTTCCCAGGGCAAATGCGATCTGTACGCTTCTCTTATAGTCATTGCCAATAAAGTCCAGAACTGTTACATATTTCTTTCCTTCATAATTACGCAAGCCTCGTCCAAGCTGCTGAATAAATATAGTCTGAGAGTCTGTTGGTCTAAGAAAGAGAACCATGTTAACGCCAGGAATATCTACTCCCTCGTTGAGTATATCTACCGTAAACAGAATCTCCAGATCGGCATTATCATCCTGCAGATCCTTATATGCTCTGACACGCTCTCCTACTGAGTTATTGCCGGTAAGAAAACGTGTATTATAATAATCTGCCATTGCATCCGCCATTCTTCTTGCATGAGCAATATCGCGGCAGAATGCCAGCACCTTCAGTTTTTTCCCGGGCTCCCGATGTTTTTCTATCATATCCCTGATGAAGTTACAGTGTTTTTCATCAGAAAACTGTTCCACGAATTTATGGCCCTTGGATTCTTTTGCTCCGTATTCGATCAGATCATCTCTGATACCATAATACTTAAATGGTACTACAAGTCTGTTTATAATAGCGTCTCTCAGTCTGAGTTCATACGGAACATTCTGATCGAACAGGCTGAAAACATCATTTCCATCCATTCGCTCCGGTGTAGCGGTAATCCCCAGAAGGAATTCCGGCTCAAAATAATTCAGAATCTTCTGATACGTCTCAGCTGATGCATGATGGCATTCATCAATTATGATGTAGTCAAATGAATGAGTATCAAACAGCTCGAGAGAACCTGCCATTGAGATGTTCGTTGAAAAAACAAAATCAGAATCAGGCTCTTTATAATCTCCCGTATACAGGCCATATGAATGCTCGCTGCCAAATACCTTGCTGAAGGTCTCATATGCTTTCATCAGGATCGAACCTTCGTGTGCTATATACAGAAGTCTTTTAGGATTAAAGTTTAGTGCATCAAAAGCAGCAAGGAATGTCTTGCCTGATCCGGCTGCAGCTACTATCAAAGCCTTGGAGGCTCCGGTTACTCGGATCCTGTTAAGTTCTTTGAGAGCTTTACGCTGCATATAGTTCGGCTTGACCTCAGAATTTGCAATATCATAATCCATATCCCATCTTTCGATAGAATAATAGAGCCTGGTCCTGTAATCATTGATAACATCAATGCTGAGAGGAATCGTCTTTTTCCACAGCTCTTCAAATTCCTCTGACGCAGCGGCATAAGTGTCGGAATCATTTCCGTCAATAATAGAGACATCCCACTCAATGTTTTTCAGAAGAGCATAAACAGTTATGTTAGATGATCCAACGAGCAGCTCATTGTGATCTGCGTACTCAAAAAGATATCCCTTTGAATGGAATCCGACAGTATTCCCCCACCCATCAGTAAAACATTCTTTGTCCAGGTGGCATAAAAACGAGTCAGGGTATTTATTCTGAAGATCATTAAAGAAAACCAAAGACTCCACATCTGTAAAATTCTGGTAAGTCGAGGTAATAAGACGCCCCTTCGCACCACGCGCCAATGCAGCTTCTATGTTAGGAGCAAGAAGTCTTAAGCCGGGTTTTTTAATAAAGCTAACAGAAAAAGAGAACGTTTGACATGTGTCTATGTTCCTCTTTAGTTTATCTATGAACTTTTCTTCGGAATAGTTTGTGAAAAAAGCCGTTCTCATTTTATGCAGTTTGTAATGCTAAAGTGCGAATTTAGCCTGATAATAGAAATTCTTGTTTATCATTGTAACGTATGAGCTTACGTTATTAAACCTTTAGAAAGGCCTTCTGCAATACGATCATAAACCTCAGATTTGCAGTATCATAGGCTCTTGATGCACTCCTCTACCTTGTCGATATCTGCTGTCGGCTCAAAGCGGGCAACGACGTTACCGTCACGGTCTACTACAAACTTCGTGAAGTTCCACTTGATATCCGGCTTCTTGTCCCAGTCCTGATCTGCTTCGGCAAACATCTTCTCGAGCAGCGCCTTGTACTCATGCTCCTCGAATCCCTCAAAGCCCTTCTGTGACTTCAGGTATGTGTAAAGCGGAAGCTCGTTCTTGCCCGGCTAGATGATACCCAAAGGGATCAGCACTATCAGAAGCAAGGCATCAAGTCCCCATATAGTGATCAGGAATCTCTTTCTTTTTGCCGGTGACATATCAGGCACGTAGTTGCTCGCCAGAAAGAAAGGTATGTAAGTGGTTATGAATACAGGAATTACTCCCCACCACTTATACACCCAGATAAACGAATGGTTTGATGTCCCGGCCAGGAATGACTCGAAAAGCGCAAACAGCAGCGCCATGCTGAGCGCCCCGGCAAATTTGCAGCTTATTCCCTTCCTGCCATCCTTTGCAAAGTAGCGCGCATTTCTGTCGGCAGGCAGCATCTTAAATGAGATAATCCCTGCCAGAGAAAACATCATTGACAGCTCCCAGCATACACCGATCAGCAGAATAAACGTCGTTGATTCATTGCTCACAGACCAGAGCGGATATCCTGTCACGTGGCCTATGATGGCATTGCAGATCTCATACAGCCAGTGAACGCCGTAAAGCGCAAGGCCTGCAAAGATCACTTCATAGTTCTTCTTATTGATCTCAGACCAGTATACATAGAAAACTACAGCAAGAATAAAGATAAACGTCCAGTTGAAATTGTCAGTACTGCGTACAACAATGGCATCTACCAGATCCCTCGCAGCCTGAGACCCGTCTCCCCAGAAAACCAGCATACCCAAACCTACCTTTCTGTGACGCAATCCGGCGTCCGCACCTTCAGTTGTGTATCAACATATATTAACTTCTATGAATTACATAAATTTGACTGTCTCTGAAAGATCCTTTCTGCTTTCATGCTTTGGCGATGGCTCAGCGTCTTCTGCCGCGTATCCGATGTCCATAAGCATCACGAGCTCCTCATTCTCCGGCAGCCCCAGAATCTCTGCTGTCTGCTGAGGATCAAAGCGGTTGAGCCAGCAGCTGCCGAGGCCTTCGTCCGCCGCTGCGAGGATCATGTGTGTGGCAACGATAGTTGCATCCTCATTTCCTGATGTCTTCTTTTCGCCCGGATAGGTATAGACATCGTTTTTATCAAAAGCCACTGCTAATACTATCGGAGCGCCGAATCTGCAAGGCGTTACGCTGTCGATTTTGGCAAGAGCCTCATCCGACTGCAGCACATATATCCTCTGCTCCTGCAGGTTCTTTGCTGTAGGAGCCAGTCTGCCGGCTTCGAGGATGGCCGCAAGCTTCTCCTCTTCCACCTTCTGCTCTTTGTACTTTCTGCAGGAATAGCGCTTCCTTATTACATCTCTGAATTCCATTTTCGTCCCCTTTCAAGTCTGTATTATTGCGCCATTTACGCATAATTACTGTTACAAAAGTATTATGCCACATCCGATATATGTGCTTCAATCAATGCGGTTTTTTCTGAGCAACGCAAAGCGGGAGCCCGGCTGAGGACTTCAGAATATTTATGGTGCCGGGTTCCCGCGCAATAGAGGAAAAGCTTATTTATGCTGCCGCTCTCAATGTTATGCGGCTTCTGCCATATGGCAGCCTATCAATGTCCAGCCGTTACTCATAAGATCTTCCGATGAGCCGACTCTGTGATCGTCAAGTGTTCTCAGTTCCATGCTGTCTCCGTTTTCACGGTAGAGCATTTGATCCGGCAGTTCGCCTGATAACGTTTTGAAAATATCCAGTATGTAATCCATGTTTGTCATATCCATATCCGCTGCCGCCTTTCTTTTTCATTTTTGGGGAGGCTTCTCTCTCCCTGTTGCCTGAATACAGTCTACAACATCAAAAGTACTAAATTCTGGACAGCAAAAAAACGCCCTTGCGGGCGCTTCTGAGCGACGTCCCACCGTCCCACACCCTAGTCGTGTCTGGTGTCGTCACTGTAACATTCGCAGAATCTCGCCGCGAATGAAGGCGTTTCATCATTCATGTAGAGGTGTGTCGTTTCGCCGAACGAGAGCATCCTGAAGGATGCGATGCCCTCTCTACGCTCTTCGGTCACAAGTGTCGTTACCGATGAAGTCTGCGCGCAGAATCCGTGCCACACCACCATCGGTGATACGTTCCACAAATGGCTGAGCAGCACTGACTCCACCCCGAAGTGGCAGAACAGCGCGATAGTGTCGTGATTCGGACGCTCAGCCCTGTAGAGCGTGCCCTCGCGCCTGTATCCGTGACGCGCCAGCAGCCCGTCGAACTGTTCAGCTACCTTGCGGTATTCTCCTCCCACATTAGAAGCGGCCATGCGCTCATTCTCGAACCATTCATCATTTTTATAAAAACGCGGGTCCTTCGCCCAGTCCTGAGGTACCCAGTCCCACGGTATGCGCTTTCTGTCCGTGCAGTCCGGTCTGTCGATGAATACATCGAACTCCCTGAGCCACGGCAGCGTCTCCGCCTCCCTGCCCATCTTTTTAAGAGTCAGCGATGCTGTATCACGTGCTCTTCCGTAAGGCGAGCAGTAAAAGCTTGTTATATCCTGCTTTGAAAGCATCTCTGCGAGATACTCAGCCTCACGCCAGCCCTTTTCTGTCAGTGAATCATGCTCGTAATCAGGATCTCCGTGCCTGATGATCAATAACTTCATTATCGTCTACCCTTCTGAAAATGAATACTGTTTTCATAATGGAGCTATGATAACACTTATGACCGTTTTTGACAAAGCTCTACGCCAGTATTCTGAGTCCGACTATCCCTGCAGCGATCAGAAGCATTATCCATTCCATTTTGATCCTCCTAAAAATGAACACCGGCTTCCATGTCTTCTAAGGCCTAACGACATGGAGGCAGGTGTCCCCTGTTTGCTGCCCGGTGGCAGCGCTTATTCTTTATGTGAGCATAACATATTTACGCAATGCTTTTCACCGGTTTTTCCAATATGAAATATGCTAACGAAAGTTTCAGTTTACATTTTCAGCGCGAAAGAGTATTCTGAACGCTGAAAAACACGGTATCTGACAACATGTAAAGGGGAAAACAGGT
>CADATR010000060.1 GCA_902790885.1 uncultured Eubacteriales bacterium | reverse complement strand
CTCTTACAAGTGCAGATCTGAAGCGTATGCTGAGATCAATGGCTAAATAATCGGGGAGGTGTAACAAATGGCAAGAGTTAAAAAAGGCGTAAACGCTCATAAAAGACATAAGAAGATCCTGAAGCAGGCAAAGGGATTCTACGGAAGAAGAAAGAACACATTCAGAGCCGCCAACCCGGCAGTTATGAGAAGCCTGAGATCGGCATATGTTGGCCGCAAGAACAAGAAGAGAGAGTACAGAAGACTCTGGATCGCAAGGATCAATGCTGCATCAAGAGCAAACGGTCTCAGCTACAGCAAGCTGATGAACGGCCTCAAGAAGGCAGGCATCGGAATCAACCGCAAGATGCTCTCAGAGATGGCTATCTTTGATGCTGCTGGATTTGCTGAACTCTGCGAGACAGCTAAGAAGTTCAACTAATGAGTTATTTTGTCAGCCATTTAGGAATAATATTTGCTGCAGCTGCCTTTATTGCCGTGTGCGCTGTAGCCTGGTGGCTTCTTACTGAAAGAAACGCCATGCTCATAAGGCAGAGGGCAGAGGCCAGGCGCAAAGCGTCTGAAGCTGCTGCAAAGAAAAATGATACTGAATCAGATAAAGACAAATAACAGAAAACTCCGGCCGTAAAGCCGGAGTTTTCTGTTGCGAAAATATCTAACTAAGAAAGAACAATCAAAAGAAAAAGGTAAACATCGAATTTCTTCGACAACTGCATTGTAGCATCCGAATGTGATGACAACATCTGCCTAATGTGAAGCTTTGTTCACAAATCTGAATGCTTAAAAAGCTTGCGCCTATATATCAGGCAGGTAACTCGAGGACGCCGGCACTTAGCGATTGACGAGCTGAAAGCGAAGTCAGAGCTTAGTACCGCTGCGTCCGAATGTTAGCGAGAGCGTGCCTGACTGATATATAGACGTAAGCTCTTACATCAAATTCTGTTAAGAAGTGTGCAATACCACAATATGTTGTGATACTATCGGTTTACAAATGGAAAATGAACTCCGATGTGGGGTTCGCGGCAATGGAGGAAATCGATATGAAATGCCCTTACTGCAATTTTGAAGACACAAAAGTCGTCGATTCGAGGCCGGTAGAGGATGGACTTGCTACAAGAAGAAGGCGCGAATGCACAAAGTGCCACAAGCGGTTTACGACTTTTGAGAAGATCGAAAATTCCCTGCTGGTAGTCGTTAAGAAAGACGGCACCCGCGAGAGCTTCGACAAAAACAAGATCATAAACGGCATAATGAAAGCATGCCAGAAGACCAAGGTCACTTATGAGGACGTTCAGAGGATAGCTGACAACATCGAGAGAGGTCTCTCAAATACGATGGAGAAGGAGATCCAGTCTACAAGCATAGGCCTGCTTATCATGGAAGAACTCAAGGCTATCGACCAGGTAGCCTACGTAAGGTTTGCTTCGGTCTACAGAGAGTTCCAGACAATAGATACCTTTATTGATGAGATCAACAAGCTCACAAAACACAAAAATAAATAGGATCACAGGAGAACAGTAATGCTCAGAGTTGCGATAGACGGTCCGGGAGGCACAGGCAAGAGCACCATTGCCAAGGCCATTGCTGCCCGCTTCGGACTTGAATACATAGATACAGGCGCCATGTACAGGGCGCTTGGACTCAAGGCGCGCAGAAACGGTATTGATGAGACTGATGAGAACGCGGTAAAAGACATGCTTGCCGATACGACTATTGATTTCATCAGCGGCCAGACGCATCTCGACGGAGAAGACGTCAGCGGCCTCATCAGGACCAACGAGATATCGATGGCTGCATCGAACATCTCAAAGCTTGCCATTGTAAGGGCGAAGGTAGACGAGGTAAGCCGCTATCTGGCTTCCACCAAGGATGTGGTCATGGAAGGCAGAGACATAGGCGCAACAGTTATTCCTGACGCCGAAGTGAAGATCTTCATGACCGCCGCTCCGGAAGTTAGAGCTAAAAGGCGCTACGAACAGCTTCTTGCTGCAGGCAAGGAAGCGGATTATGACACCATCTTCAACGAGATACAGGCAAGGGATTATCAGGATTCACATCGTGAAGTGAGTCCGCTCAGAGCGGCTGATGATGCCGTTTTCCTCGACACCTCGAACCTGAATATAGAGGAAAACATCGACGCCGTCGCTGAGATCATAACCTCAAAGACAGGCCGCAAAGCGTAAAGCGGAATTAGCGGATTATCATTTAGCCACGTCCTTGTGGATGTGGCTTTTAAAGTAGTATTATAAGCATGTGTGCTCCGGAAAGGAGTAAATATGCAGATAAAGAAAATGCCTGAGGCTGAAAGGCCGCAGGAGAAGATGCTTTACGGAGGAGCCGGGAGCCTGAGCAATTCCGAGCTGCTGGCGCTTATTATCCGTACGGGCACAGGTGACAAGTCGGCGGTAAGGCTCGCGGACGAGGTGATTTCCTACGCTGATGGATTCGCCGGCGGTCTCGGAGCCGCAGAAGTCAGGGAGCTGACTGAGATAGACGGCATCGGTGAGGCAAAGGCGTGCTCCATAGTCGCGGCCATCGAGCTCTCAAAAAGGCTCATATCCGGTCATCAGGGAGCCGTCAGACCGAGGCTGAGGGACAGCGCGCAGGTCGCTGAGCTGCTTCTCGAAGAGATGATGTATGAAAAGCGCGAGCTGTTCATGACTATCAATCTCAATTCGAAGATGCAGGTGGAGTCCAAGTCGGTGATATCGATAGGAAACCTCGACAGTGCGCCTGTACACCCCAGGGAAGTGTTCGGACCCGCGATAAGGAGGGGAGCGGCCGCGGTCGTTGTTGCTCACAACCATCCGAGCGGAGATCCGTCGCCGAGCCCGCAGGACATAGAAGTCACGGAAAGGCTGATAAGTGCCTCAAAAATACTCGGGATAAGGCTCATCGATCACGTTATAGTCGGAAGCGGCTGCTTCACGAGCATGAAATCAGAGGGATATTTCGAAGATCAACAGTATTAAGTATGGAAAGAAAAGTTACGATTCAGGATTTTATAGATTCACTGGGAATGGCGGGTCTGCTTACATCGATAGGCGGAGAACCGTCATGCAGCGCGATAATGGCTTTATATACAGAACCCCGCATGCAGGAGCTCGGAGCCTGTGAGGTAAAGGGCATCACCTACAACTCACAGGAGGCAAAAGAAGGCAGTCTGTTTGTCGTAAAGGGAGCTCATTTCAAGGAGCAGTATCTCAATGACGCGATAGAAAAGGGCGCGGTCTGCTATGTCAGGGAAGACCCTGACGCATCAGCAGGGCCGTCGTGCAGTCTGGTAAGCGATGAGGAAGCTGCCGCTGCCGCCGGCCGCATACTCGAAAGGGCTGAGGCATCGTGCCTTGAGATCCTTGTAAGCGACGTAAGAAGCGCCATGCCGGTCATCGCTGAGACATTCTACGGAAAGCTCTCTGATGATCTCTGCATGGTAGGCATCACAGGCACCAAGGGCAAGTCAACCACTGCGTACTTCATGAGATATATACTTGACGCGTACATGGAGGCCACGGGCGGAAAGAGAAGCGCCATATGCTCCGGCATAGACAATTATGACGGCGTCATAGAGGAAGAGTCTCATCTGACAACGCCTGAGATCATGGAGCTCTATCAGCACATGAACAACGCTCTTAATAGCGGCATAAGCTATATGACCATGGAGGTGTCGAGCCAGGCGCTCAAGTACGGAAGGGTGACCGGGATAGAATTCGCTGCGGGAGCCTTCCTCAACATAGGAAGCGACCATATCAGCGCCATAGAACACCCGGACTTCAATGACTATCTGGAGTCAAAGCTAAGACTTTTCGCTCACTGCCGCAGGGCATGCATCAATCTGGACTGCGATGAGCAGGAGCGCATAAGAGCAGCCTCGGCGGACTGCCCGTATGTCATCAGCTTCAGCCAGAAAGATCCTGACGCCGATGTATACGGATACGATGTGAAGTCCTGCGAAGGAAAGGTGACTTTCAGAGCCAGGGGAAAATCCATAGAGGGCTATGATGATTTTGATGAGGAGTTCGCTCTCGGCACCTTCGGAACCATAAACGTAGAGAACGCGCTTGCGGCTGTATCCCTTTCAGCTCTTCTCGGAGTACCTCTTGAGTATGTGAAGGCGGGTCTTGCCAGAGCGGTCTCACCGGGGCGCATGGAGGTGTTCTACAGTGAAGACGGAAAGCGCATCGCGATAGTCGACTATGCCCATAACAAGCTCAGCTATGAGAAGTTCTTTGAGACGATCAAGGAAGAATTCCCGGGCAAAAAGATGATGATAGTATTCGGCTGCCCTGGCGGCAAGGCCTTCGCGAGGCGTGAGGAGCTGGGCACCATAGCAGGGCACAACTGCTCATACTCGATCATCACCGAGGAAGACTACGGCGAAGAGGATGTAAATAAGATATGCCGCGAGATAGCCGGCTTCGTAGAGGCCGCGGGCGGAAAGTGCGAGATCATAACCGACAGGGTGGAGGCGATAAAAAAGGCCATCACGCTGATGGACGATGACACGATACTCTTCCTGCCGGGCAAGGGGCGCGAGACACGCGAGAAGCGCGGCATCAGGTACATAGACACGCCGTCTGACGCCGATGTAGTCATCGAATTCATGAAATAGGAATGCAGGAAAGAGGCAGCATCAAACAGCTGCTTCTTTTTTATTGACTGGAAATACACGTGTATGTATAATACCTATGTATGTTTATGTCATCTAACCGCATATATGTTGTATTTACAGGGGGTAAGGGCTCTATATATAAAGATTATTACAGCAAAAATGCGTAGATAATGTATATACTACAAAATCCAAATAATTGATAAGGAGGTGCTTATGTCACCAGTTGTAGCTGTTGTGATCAGCATTGTAGTCCTTATTGTCGGTATAGCGATTGGTTATATACTTCGTAAGAATGTCGGAGAGAAGGCCATAGGAAGCGCAGAACAGCAGGCCAAAAACATGATACTGGATGCGCAGAATACTGTCGAGAACCTCAAGAAAGAGAAGGTGCTTGAGGCAAAAGAGGAAATACACAAGCTGAGAGAAGAATACGAAGGTGAGCTGAAGTCCAGAAGGGCTGAGGTCACAAAGGCTGAGAGAAGGATCCTCCAGAAAGAGGAGAACATCGACCGCAAGCTCGAGAGCATCGAGAAACGCGAAAACGGTCTCACAAAGAGAGAGCAGTCGATGAACGAAAAGCACAAGGAGATCGACGCCTACATCCAGAAGCAGGTGGAAGAACTCGAGAGAATATCCGGGTACACCAGAGAAGAAGCGAAACATCTGCTCCTTCAGGAACTCGAGACAGAGATCCGCAAGGATGCTTCGGACATGATAGTCAGCATCGAAAGCGAAGCGAAAGAAGAAGCTGACAAGAGAGCAAGAGAGATCATCACTACCGCGATACAGAGATATGCATCTGATCAGGTAACAGAAACCACGGTTTCAGTCGTCAGCCTTCCGAATGACGACATGAAGGGCCGCATCATCGGAAGAGAGGGCCGCAACATCAGAGCCATCGAGACTCTGACAGGCGTAGACCTCATCATCGACGATACTCCTGAAGCAGTCATCCTTTCGGGATTTGATCCTGTTAGAAGGGAGATCGCGAGGATCGCTCTTGAGAAGCTGATCGTTGACGGACGTATCCATCCGGCAAGGATCGAAGAGATGGTCCAGAAAGCTACAAAGGAAGTCAACACCATCATCAAGGAAGAGGGCGAAAGAGCCTGCTTCGAGACCGGCGTTCACAACCTGAACCCGGAAGTCGTAAGACTCATCGGAAGACTCAAATACAGGACTTCATACGGACAGAACGTTCTTCAGCACTCCATCGAGGTGGCTACACTTGCCGGAATGATGGCAGAAGAGCTGGGACTCGATCCTAGACTTGCCAGAAGAGCCGGACTCCTGCACGATATAGGCAAGGCCATCGACCACGAGGTAGAGGGAACTCACGTTGAGATCGGTGTCAATATCTGCAAGAAGTACAAGGAATCCTGGAAGGTCATCAACGCAGTGGAAGCTCACCACGGAGATGTGGAGCCTACAACGCTTGAGGCCATGCTCGTAGCAGCAGCAGACGCACTGTCCGCTGCCAGACCGGGAGCAAGAAGAGAGACACTCGAATCCTACATCAAGAGACTCGAGAATCTTGAGAACATAGCCAATACCACAAAGGGCGTTGAGAAATCCTACGCTATCCAGGCAGGCCGCGAGATCAGAGTCGCAGTCAAGCCAAACCAGGTAAAGGACGACGAAGTGCCGATGCTGGCAAGAGAGATCGCCAAGAAGATCGAGGCGGAGCTCGAATATCCGGGACAGATCAAGGTAAATGTCGTAAGAGAGACAAGAGCAACGGACTTCGCAAAATAAGTAAAAAATCAAAAGGCTCCTCGCGAGAGGAGCCTTTCTAAAGGAAGGCATACGTAATGATATATCTCGATAACAGTGCCACGACCAGACAATATGATGAAGTGACTGACCTGATGTATAACGTCGCCAGAGACAACTTCGGCAATCCTTCTTCGCTGCATGCGCTCGGATTTGAGGCGGGCAACCTGCTGTATGACGCGCGCAGGCAGATCGAAGATCTGCTGCCGCCTGCCGGCAGCGTAGTGTTTACGTCAGGCGGCACCGAGAGCGACAACATGGCTCTGCTCTCGGCCGCGCGCAAGCTAAGACGCCGCGGTAAAAAGATCATCACTACCAAGGTTGAGCACCCTGCTGTTCTTGAAACATGTAAAAGACTTAAGGAAGACGGCTTTGAAGTAGTGTTTCTCGATGTGGATGTTGACGGATATGTGGAGGAACAGGTGCTGAAAGCGGCACTTGACGAAAACACTATTATCGTCTCTATCATGTCTGTAAACAACGAGGTCGGCACCATCGAGCCGGTGATACCTGTAAGCCGCACAATAAGGGAATACAACAGGCAGCACGGTACGGATATCATATCCCATACCGATGCCGTACAGGCTTTCGGCAAGCTCCCGCTCGATGACATAGACGTCGATATCATTACTGCCAGCGCTCATAAGTTCCACGGGCCTAAGGGAATGGGCTTTATCTACATGAAAAAGCGCCACAGCCTGCCTCCGTATATAATCGGCGGCGGTCAGGAAGGCGGATTCCGCTCATCCACCGAGAATACTCCGGGGATCGCGGGAATGGGCCTTGCTGCTAAGATGGCATGTTCAGATCTCATCATGAAGACAAGCCGCATGGGCATAGTCAACAACTATCTGCTCAACGGGCTGAGGGCAGAAATAAAGGATATCGTGGTAAACGGCCCTGAAGACCTTGGCTACACGATGCATGAGCACGGCAAACGCTGTCCGGGAGTGCTGAACGTATCCTTTGAGGGCACCCGCGGCGAGGTGCTCCTGCACACGCTTGAACAGGACGGCATATACGTATCGACAGGCTCTGCCTGCTCATCCAACAAGACAGGAGACAGCCATGTGCTGCAGGCAATGTCGATGACTCACAAGGAGATAGAAGGAGCTCTGCGCTTCAGCTTCTCTGAATTCAATACTGTGGAAGAGATGGACCGTGTGATCGACCGCACAAAGGCAGCCGTTGAGCGCTTCCGCAGACTAGGAAGCTTCCGCTGATATACAGGGTGTTTAAGAAATGGAAAAAAATCTTTATATAGTAAGGTGCGGCGAGGTCGCGCTTAAAGGAATGAATAAACCGTACTTTGAACGCGTTCTGCTCGAAAGAGTCAAAAACGCGCTCAGATGCTATGATGGCGCAGAGGCAAGATGGATCGACGGCCTCATGTTTGTCAGAGTCCCTTCGGATATACCTGAAGATGAAGTCATCGCAAAGTGCGTAAGGGTGTTCGGAGTTGCGTCGGTCAGCCCGGCTGTCGAAGCGCCTAAGGATATCAACGAGATAGGCAGACTCGCTGCCGAATACATGCAGAAGGTGATAGAGACTGAAGACATCAGGACCTTCAAGGTAAAGGGCAAGAGGGCCGACAAATCCTTCGCTGTTGAGTCGCCTGAGATAGCCCGTCAGGTAGGGGGAATGATACTCAAGGCATGCAAGGTGCTCAGCGTGAACGTTCATGATCCTGACTGCGTGCTGACCGTTGATGTAAGACGCGAGGGCGCATACATATTCAGGGACAAGATCCGCGGTTTCGGAGGCCTTCCTCTCGGCACTAACGGAAAGGGAATGATCCTGATGAGCGGCGGCATAGACAGCCCTGTTGCGGCATTCATGATGGCAAAGCGCGGAATGAGCATCGAGGCAGTGCACTTCCATTCATATCCATACACAAGCCAGAGGGCTCAGCGCAAGGTGGAGGAGCTCGTAAGGACACTTGCCGGATACATGGGCACTGTAAAGATGCACGTGATCAATCTGCTCCCTATACAGGAAGAGATCGTAAAGAACTGCCCTGAGGATGAGACCACTCTTCTGGTAAGGCGCTTCATGATGAGGATAGCCGAGCAGGTGGCTCTGAAGAACGGCTGCATGATGCTCATAACAGGCGAAGACCTCGGACAGGTTGCAAGCCAGACTGCCGAAGCTCTAGTCGTGACCGACAGCGTGGTTGAGATGCCTGTAATGAGACCGCTTATCGCTATGGATAAGGTGGACATAATGGACAAGGCCCGCGAGATAGGAACATATGATATCTCCATACAGCCTTATGAGGACTGCTGCACGGTGTTCCTGCCTAAGCATCCGGTCACAAAGCCTAAAAAGGACCGCATCGAAAAGTCGGAGTCGGCTCTCGATGTCGAAACGCTTGTGAAGAATGCGGTGGAGTCCGAAGAAATAGTTGAAATAAGACCTTAAAAATTGTATCATAGGCGGGTAAAACGATGACGAGGACAGTAAGTTCGCCAATGGGGCTTGCCAGAGAGGGATGGCAGCTGGAATCATCCTAAGTCCCGGTGTACCGAAAACCACCTCCGAGTGGCACCAATCATGCCCGCCCGGACAGCGTTAAAAGTCCGAATGAGTGCCGGTAAAAGGATTTACCGGAAGATGGGTGGAACCACGGATACTCATACATACCCGAGTATGCGTCCCTTCTGACAGCACGTCGGAGGGGACTATTTTTTGTCCCTTCCGCATATATCATAACACCTTGCTCCGCTCCCGTATGGCGGAGACCAGAGAATTAAGGAGGAAAACAAATTGGTAATCACACTGAAAGACGGAAGTAAGAAAGAGTATGCTCAGCCGATGTCCGCTTATGACATCGCGAGAGACCTGAGCGAAGGGCTCGCCAGAGTCGCCTGCATCGCTGAGATAGACGGAAAGGCCGTTGACCTCAGAACAGTCGTAGACAAGGACTGCTCGCTCAACATCCTGACCTTCGACTCAGATGAGGGAAAGCGCGCATACAGACACACATGCTCGCACGTTCTGGCAGAGGCTGTAAAGCATCTTTATCCTGAAGCAAAGCTTGCGATCGGACCGTCAATCGACAACGGATTCTACTATGACTTCGACATGCCGCCTCTGACAAGAGAAGACCTCGACAAGATCGAAGCCGAAATGAAGAAGATCATCAAGAAGGGCGACAGGCTCGAGTATTTTGAGATGCCGAGAGAAGAAGCCATTCAGATGTACAAGGAGAAGGACGAGCCTTACAAGGTGCAGCTCATCGAAGACCTTCCTGAAGACGAGGCTATCTCGTTCTATAAGCAGGGCGATTTCGTTGAGCTCTGCGCAGGCCCGCACATCATGAGCACAAAGCCTATCAAGGCGTTTGCACTCACATCGAGCTCCGGAGCATACTGGAGAGGCGATGAGCATAACAAGATGCTCACACGTATTTACGGAACTGCCTTCACAAAGAAGGAAGACCTCGAGGAGTATCTCGCTTACCTCGCGGATATCAAGAACCGCGACCACAACAGGCTCGGACG
>CADATR010000059.1 GCA_902790885.1 uncultured Eubacteriales bacterium | reverse complement strand
ATGAAGGACAGAGTTCTTGAGCAGCTCTACACAAAGAACGAGATAGAGGTTCCTGAGGTCATGATCAGAAACGAGATCGAGAACATGCTTTACGACATGGATCAGAGCCTTGCTGCTCAGGGCCTCGGACTCAAGCAGTACGTTGAGTGGACAGGAAAGACCATCGACGAGATCAGAGAAGAGACCAGACCTGACGCAGAGAAGAGGATCAGAACAAGAGTCCTCCTCAAGAATGTCATCAGAATGGAGAACCTCGAGGTCGAGGAAGAAGAGATCCGTGCACTCATGGAAGACTTCGGAAAGCAGTACGGAATGGACGTTGATCAGGTCAAGGAGATGGCTGGTTCTGAGACAGAGAACTATTTCAGAGAGGATGCTCAGACAAAGAAGGCTATTGACTGGCTGTTCGACAACGCCAAGCAGGTAGAGGCAAAGGCTGAGTAGCCATATTACGAAAGGACAGTGCGATATGAATTATGTACCTTATGTAGTCGAGCAGACCGGTCAGGGGGAGAGGACCTATGATATCTACTCCAGACTGCTCATCGACAGGATCATATTCATAGACGAAGAAATAACGGAGCATACTGCGAGTGTCGTAGTGGCGCAGCTCCTGTTCCTTGAGGCGCAGGATCCTGATAAAGACATCAATATATATATCAATTCGCCGGGCGGCATGGTAACTGCCGGCCTGGCGATCTACGACACGATGAGATTCATCAAGCCTGACATCAGCACCATCTGCGTTGGAATGGCCGCGAGCATGGGAGCCGTTCTCCTTGCCGCCGGAACAAAAGGCAAGAGATACGCGCTTCCTAACTCAGAGATAATGATCCATCAGCCTCTGGGAGGATTCCAGGGACAGGCGTCAGACATAAAGATCAGCGCCGACCACATCCTTTCCATCAAGGACAAGCTTAACCGCATTCTTGCTGATGCCACAGGCCAGGATCTTTCCGTGATCGAGAAGGATACGGACAGAGACAATTACATGACCGCTGCCGATGCCGCAGCCTACGGACTGGTCGACAAGGTCATCGAGAGGAGCACAAATGCCTAATAACGAAGCAAAATGTTCATTTTGCGGTAAATCAACATCTCAGGTCCGGAGCATGATGGTCGGACCTGATGTCTATATCTGCAACGAATGTGTCGATCTTATCAAGTCGATGATGGACGAGGAGATCAAACCAGTTCCAAGGAAGCGCTCAAAGAAGCTTCCAACTCCTGAGCAGATAAAATCCGAGCTCGATCAGTACGTGATAGAGCAGGATCCTGCAAAAAGGAGCCTGGCTGTAGCGGTATATAACCACTACAAGAGAATCAGACATCTCGAAAGATATAAGAACAGCGACGCGGAAAAGGTAGAACTCCAGAAGAGCAATATCCTCATGCTGGGGCCTACAGGATGCGGAAAGACTTTGCTTGCGCAGACTCTGGCGCGCATTCTTGACGTGCCTTTCGCTATCGTTGATGCCACATCTCTGACTGAAGCTGGCTATGTAGGCGAAGATGTTGAGAACATCCTTCTCAGGCTCTATCAGGCTGCCGACGGCGACCTCGAAAGGGCCCAGAAGGGAATCATATATGTAGACGAGATCGATAAGATCGCGCGCAAATCCGAGAACACCTCCATCACCAGAGATGTAAGCGGTGAGGGCGTACAGCAGGCTCTCCTCAAGATCATCGAGGGAACCGTCGCAAACGTGCCTCCTCAGGGCGGAAGAAAGCATCCTAATCAGGAGTTCATACATTTCGATACCAAGGATGTTCTCTTCATCTGCGGAGGAGCTTTCACCGGACTTGACAAGATAATCAAGGTAAGACTCGGAAATAAGGTGATCGGCTTCAATAAAGAGGAGAAGAAGGTGGAACTCAACGATGCCGATATTCTCCTGAACGCGCAGCCTGAAGACCTTCTGAAGTTTGGTCTAATCCCTGAGCTGATAGGAAGGCTGCCTGTGACAGTCGCTCTCAGCGAGCTCAGCGAGGAGGCGCTCGTAAGGATCATAACCGAGCCTAAGAATTCTCTTGTAAAGCAGTATCAGACACTGTTTGCCATGGATGATGTCGATCTTGAAGTCGAGGAAGATGCAGTACATGCCATAGCCGCGAAGGCCCTTGAACTCAATACCGGAGCCAGAGGACTGAGGGGCATTTTCGAGAAAATGATGACTGATATCATGTATGAGCTGCCGTCAAAGCCGGAAGTCGCAAAATGCATCATTACTGCTGATGTAGTCAGCGGAGAGTCCGAGCCGGTACTCGTTCTCAGAGATGAAATCAATGACAGCGAAGAGCTGCAGATGGAAAAGGAAGCATAATGGGTGGAATGGAAAGCATAAAAAGAGTCCCGTATATCCCGCTAAGAGGACAGACATTCTTCCCGGGAACGATAGTGGGATTCGATATTGGAAGAGATAAGTCACTTGCCGCCGTTGATCTAGCGATGAACGGCGACAAATATATTGTAGTGTCATCGCAGAGAGACCCGTCTGTAAGCGCTCCGAAGATGGATGATTGCTATCTTACAGGCGTTATCGTACGCGTCAGACAGGTGGTAAAGAAGAATGAGGACTATGTCCGTATTCTTGTTGTAGTGGAACAGAGAGTCAGGCTCGAGGATATATATGAGGCCGGCGACCTTCTGATGTGCGACTACATCATCGCCGAAGACTACGATAATGACGTGGAAGACATAAGCATGCAGGCGAACATCAGAGTTCTCCGCCAGCTTTATATGAAGTATCTTGAGCTGACAGGTCAGGGTGAATCCGCCGGAAGGACGCTTATCGATGACATCGATGATCCGTCGCTTCTCTGCAGCATTATCGCGAATGAGATAGATGTTGCTTTCGACATAAAGCAGACGCTTCTTGAGATCGATTCAGTCAAGCTGAGAGTCGGCCATCTGGTAGATATAATCGGCAAGGAAAACAACATCCTCTCCATCGCCAAAAGAATAAACAACCGCGTCGTGAAGAACATGAACCGCGGCCAGAGGGAGTATTATCTCCGTGAGCAGCTCCAGGTGATCAAGGAGGAGCTTGGCGAGGACGAGGATACTGATGATGAGGCGCGTCAGTGGAGAGAAAAGCTTGATGAGCTCAAGCTCGACGAGAAGACAGATACCAAGCTGCGCAAGGAGATAGACAAGTTCACAAAGATGAGCCCTATGAGTCCTGATGCAAACGTATCGCGCACATACATAGAGACCATACTCGATCTTCCGTGGCACAAGGCCAGCAAGATCAACCGCAATATCAACAGGGCTGAGAAGATCCTCAACGAAGATCATTACGGACTCGAGAAGGTGAAGGAGAGGATACTTGAGTGCCTTGCCGTGCAGCACCTCACAAAGAACAACAAGGGTCCTATCATCTGCCTTGTAGGCCCGCCGGGAGTCGGAAAGACTTCGATCGCGAAATCCATAGCAAGAGCCACCAACAGGGAGTTCGTAAGGATGTCGCTCGGCGGCGTAAGGGATGAGGCTGAGATAAGAGGACACAGGCGCACATACATAGGAGCTATCCCTGGCAGGGTCATCAACGGTATAAGCGAGAGCGGCACCAACAATCCGCTGTTCCTCTTCGACGAGGTGGATAAGATCGGAAGCGACTTCAGGGGAGACCCTGCATCGGCGCTTCTTGAGGTGCTCGATCCTGAGCAGAACAGCACGTTCACGGATCATTACCTTGAGATACCTTTCGATCTTTCAGATGTGATGTTTATCACTACGGCCAACACCACATCCACCATACCTGCTCCGCTCCTCGACAGAATGGAAGTCATTGAGCTGACCAGCTATACCGAGGAGGAGAAGGTGCGCATCGCGACAGGGTATCTGGTGCCTAAAAAGATAAAGGAGAACGGTCTGAAAAAGACTCAGTTCAGCATTTCAGATGCCGCGATACGCGATATCATCGAGTACTACACCCGTGAAGCGGGAGTAAGAAACCTCGAAAGGGAGATAGGAAACGCCTGCCGCAAGGCAGCCCGCAACATAGTCAGCGGAAAGCAGAAGAAAAACAATGTTACGCCGAGAAATCTCAGGTCGTATCTCGGGAAGAGGATATTCATTGAGGATATAGGCTCGCTCGAACCTGAAGTCGGTGTAACAACAGGCATGGCCTGGACCTCAGTCGGAGGCGTCACGCTCACAATAGAGACAGTCAAGATGCCGGGAAGCGGCAAGCTCATACTGACAGGCCAGATGGGAGATGTAATGAGAGAATCCGCTACAACGGCTCTCGGTTACATAAAGTCGATTTCGGGCAAATACAGGATAGGCAAGGACGTTTTCAAGGATTACGACATACAGATCCACATACCTGAGGGAGCAACGCCTAAGGACGGCCCTTCGGCCGGCATAACCATGTGCAGCGCGCTCTTCTCGCTTCTTACAGACCGCAAGGCTGATAAGACTGTCGCCATGACAGGAGAGATAACTCTGAGGGGCAAGGTGCTGAGAATAGGCGGGCTCAAGGAGAAATCCCTCGCTGCATACAGGCAGGGCATACGCCGCATCATAATTCCTAAGGAGAACGAGCCTGATCTCGAAGAGATCCCTGCATCCGTACGCAGGGAGGTCGAGTTCATACCGGTATCAGACTTTGAAGAGGTCATTCCTCTGGTGATACAGTAAGGACATGAAGATAAACAAATCTGAACTTGAAGCCGTCGCTGTAAAAGCGTCGCAATATCCGCCTGCTGATATCCCGGAGATAGCTTTCGCCGGAAGATCAAACGTAGGCAAATCATCGCTGCTCAACCTCATCACAGGCAGAAAGGCCCTGGCGAGAGTCTCGGGAAGCCCGGGAAAGACCAGGACGATCAATTTCTACAGATGTGATGATCTGTTCAGGATAGTTGACCTGCCCGGATACGGTTTTGCCAAGGTGAGCAGGTCTGAAAGCGAAAAATGGGGAGCCATGATAGAGGGCTACCTCGAAAACAGGGAAAATCTGCTGAAGGTGGTGCAGCTTGTGGATATAAGACACAAGCCGAGCGCTCAGGATGTGCAGATGTATGATTATCTGAAATATTACGGACTCGACGGAATAGTCGTGGCCACAAAAGCTGATAAGGTAAGCAGCAACCAGAGGGCAGCCTGCATAAAGACCATAAGGCAGACTCTAGGAATGGGCAGGGAAGACAAGATTATTCCTGTTTCAGCTCTGAAAAGGACCGGGGACGAAGAACTTCTCGAAGTAATAAATTCTCTTCTGTAAGCGATAAAGGAGGAAACATGGCAAACAAATTAGGTAAGATCCTTTATACCGAGGAACAGATCAGCAAAAGGGCGAAGGAGATCGCGGCTCAGATCGATAAGGATTTTGAGGGCGAGGAAGTCATACTGCTCTGCACTCTGAAGGGCTCGATCCTCTGGATCGGCGACATCATGAAGAACCTCACCGTAAAGACAAAGCTCGACTTTATCTCAGCAAGCAGCTACGGCGCTTCAAAAACCAGCTCAGGCGTGGTAAAGATCAAGTTTGATCCGGAGATCAACATGTACAATGCCAACGTAATCGTGGTCGAGGACATAGTAGATACGGGCAACACCCTCAAATACGTGCTTGCAAAGCTCGAGGAAAGAGGACCTAAGTGCATAAAGGTATGCACTATGCTCAACAAGGAATCGCGCAGGACCAACGATTTCCATGCGGACTATGTGGGCTTTGAGATCGACGATCTCTTTGTGATCGGGTACGGTCTTGATTTCGATCAGAGATACAGAGACCTCCCTTATATCTCATACCTTGAAGAGGATGACGTTGAATTACTTTAAATCGATTGGAAGGCAATTTAATAGTACGGAAGAGCTCAGGGCGCTCATAGAGTCCGATCTTAAAAAGGATCTTCACATGCATACCTGCTTCTCTGATGGGGCACTTACTCCGAAGCAGATCATTGACTGGAGAAAATCCCAGGGATATGAGCTGCTCGCGATAACGGATCATGACGGCATCGAAGGCTCTGTGCTGGTGGCACCGTATGCTGAGCATGTGGGCGTGCAGTTCCTGTATGGAATAGAGTTTGACTCTGCGGACCCTATAGGAAAGAACATACACATGCTCGGATATGGCTTTGATCCGGACGACCCGGATCTTAAGGCTGCGCTGCTCGGTATCATACTCGACAGAGCAAGGCGTAATGACAGATTCATGAAGGCTCTCGTTGACAAGGGGTATGACATCACGCTCGATGACATCGGAACTGTAAATGAAGGGCGTTTTGTAGGCAAGCCGACCTTCGCTCTCATACTCATGCGAAAAGGATATGTCGATAGTGTGCAGGAGGCCTTCAACACCATATTCCAGGAACCTGAGATCAAATGCATAGAAAAGACAACACTGCCAACAACGAAAGTGATCGACATCATACATAAAGCCGGCGGACTCGCTGTAGTGGCGCACCCGATGGAGCAGCGCCGCCGCAAGGAGACCTTTGAGGAATTCAAGCCGAGGCTGTATGCTTTTCTTGATAAGATGGTGGAGTATGGGGTAGACGGAGTTGAATGTCATCATCCATCAGCTGATCCGGTGCAGCAGGAAATGCTCGTGGCATACGCAAAGGAGCATGGCCTTATGATCACAAGAGGCTCGGACTTCCATTCAGATGAGACAAAGAGAGATTTCAAAAGATACCACAGACCATAACGATGCAAGAGGACGCACTGAGCGTCCTTTTTTCGTTCGCCACGAAATCCTGCAGAAAATGACCTTTTTCCGACAATAAATGACCTCCTCACAGAATCGCCATAAACTTCTGCAGATACTGCGGTTAAATGTTTTCATACAATTTAACTGAGAGGAGGGCGGCATTATGAGAAAGAATGAATACAGTGTTCCGAAGGCGGTTTATTATCAGTGTATATGGCTCGTAAAAGATATGGACAGACTGAGAAAGCTTGAAGCCGTAAGCAATTATGCGGCAAAAGAGGATGAGCTGGTCTTTTTTATGAATGACGAAGAGGTGATCAGAGATCCTGACGTGCTCGACCAGGCGAAATGGAAACTGAGCTGCATAAGAAAAGCGCTTATCAGAGTCCCGGCGGAATACAGACAGAGCACTCTCGACTGCATAACATATAATGTGCCGTACAGCGATATGGCTCATGAGAATACCTGGAGAAAATGGAGGCAGGTATTTATTTGGGAACTAGCAAAAAACCTGTTTTTGATATGACTTTGCGGTGATACAATAAACATAAACAGAATTTAAGATATATGATTATTGTAAAGGCAAGCCATGATATTCGAAGAAACAACCATAAGCAGTGAAATAGTGTACGAAGGCCCTGTATTCAATATACGAAAGCACAGGGTGAAGACGGTAAATGGCGAGTCTGTAAGAGATATAGTTGAGCATATAGGAGGCTCTCTGCTGGTGGCAATAACCGATACAGGTAAAGTTCTTATGGAACGCCAGTACAGAAAGGCTTTTGAGTGCGCTCTGCTCGAGCTTCCGGCCGGGAGGACCGACCCCGGCGAAAAACCTGAAGTGACAGCTGCAAGAGAACTGCGTGAGGAGACCGGGTATTCAGCCGGATCGATCAGGCATATGCTCACATTCTATCCTACATGCGGCTATTCGAATGAAACTCTTCATATATTCATATGCAGGGATCTCACACCGGGGGAGACGGAATGGGATGACAGCGAGTGTATAGAGCTTCTCGAGTATGAACCGGATGAGCTGATAGACATGATCATGAGAAATGAGATAAGGGACGCCAAAACGATTATCGGTCTGCTTTTTGCCAGACAGGCGGGAGAGATATAGGAGGGGTATGTTATGCGCGGATTTATAGAGTACATGAAGAATGACAAGCGTAAGGCTGCCAATACTCTCATAGCGTATGAGAGAGACCTGACAGCATTTGAGAAGTATCTAGCGGGCAGAGGCACCGGCAGTCTCGAAAAATGCACCGACAATGATGCGATAGCATATGTGCTTCAGCTCAGCAATGAGAATAAGTCCAAACCCACTATCAACCGCAAGGTCTCGGCTCTCAGAACATATTACGAATACCTGATCAGCAAGGGAGTCATCAGCGAGAATCCTTTCACGAGGATAAAGGCGATAAAGACTGATAAGCGCCAGATCGATTATCTGACCGTAGAAGAAGCCGCGGCGCTGATGGATCTGCCTGCCGATGATACCAAGGGTCTTCGCGACAAGGCATTGCTTGAGTTTATGTACGGCACAGGAGCGAGAGTCACTGAGGTGGTGAGACTGAGATTCAGCGATGTCAACCTGCGGATGAATTTCGTTACTCTGAGGGATGTGAATGATGAAAGCAGGATAGTACCGCTCGGAAGCTATGCCTCGACTGCAATGAAACAGTATTTTGAAAAATCACACGATGTCATCACGGGCAGGGAGCATGAAGACGATGACTTCGTATTTGTGAATTTCAGAGGCGAGCCGCTTACCAGGCAGGGCATATGGAAGATACTCAAGGATTATGGTCAGATGATGGGTGTCGAATCGCGAATGACTCCTCAGATACTGCGAGACAGCTTTGCAGTCCATATACTGCAGAATGGCGGCGACCTCAGAACACTCCAGGAGCTCATGGGCTTCGAGGATATGTCAGTAGGCATAGCGTATCTGTCGGTCATCGATATCCGCGTAAGAGAAGTATTCAGAAGCTGTCATCCAAGAGCATAGAGACTATAGTATTTATATCGCTGTAAACCAAAAAATCTCTTGCATTATGTGATTTGTTATAGTATTCTATGTAGGCTGTCGGTTTGCGGCAGCCGAAGTTATTACGGGCGGTCCTCTGGAGACGGCATAAGGTCGGTGGCTCCAAGAACGTCTTGAGAGGAAGGAGAGAATAACGTGAATATTTTAGATCAGATCACAATGGATTACAAAAGGGATGACATTCCTGAGTTCAAGGTCGGCGACACACTCAGAGTACACATTAAGATCATCGAGGGTCAGAGAGAAAGAATCCAGGTCTTCGAGGGTTATGTACTTAAGAGACAGCACGGCGGCGTTAACGAGACTTTCACAGTAAGAAAGCTGTCAAACGGAATCGGCGTAGAGAAGACATTCCCTCTGCACTCGCCAAAGATCGAGAAGATCGAGGTAGTCAGAAGAGGCAGAGTCAGAAGAGCTAAGCTCAACTACATGCGTCAGAGAACCGGTAAAGCAGCCAGAATCAGAAGCGCTGAATAGTGATCACAATGCATACCTGCGACCATGTCAAAGGTATGCATTTTTCGTTATATCAATGTGCGGCGCATAGTATTAAGGAAATGATAGACAATATAAACTGGTATCCGGGGCACATGAAGAAGACCCGGGAATTGATACAGGACAATCTTAAGGCTGTTGATCTTGTCATAGAGATAGTCGACAGCCGCATTCCGGTGTCCAGCAGGAATCCGATCATCGATGAGATCATTTCGGGAAAACCTCGCATAATCGTGCTCGGAAAAGCCGATCTCGCGGATGCTGCCGAAACGGAGACATGGGAGGAAAAGCTTTCGCATGGCAAAGGCGTGCGCCGTGTCATGGCTCTCAATCTGCAGTCGGGAGAGAATATAAAGAAGCTCCTGAAGGCTCTCGAGGCCGAGCAGAAGAAGAGGAATGAGGAGCGTCCTATCAGAAGGCCCCTGCGCATCATGATAGTCGGAGTGCCGAATGTCGGGAAGTCTTCGCTTATCAACAGACTCACCGGAAAAAGGTCAGCTCAGACCGGGGATAAACCTGGTGTAACAAAGGGCAAGCAGTGGCTTTCTCTTTCCAATGGCATGCAGCTTCTGGATACTCCGGGAATACTCTGGCCTAAGTTTGAAGACCCGAATGTCGGGCTCAACCTGGCGTTCTGCGGCAGCATAAAGGATGACATCCTCGGTGTGCAGGACCTCGGATATGAGCTTATAAGGGTGCTTGGAGAAAGCTATC
>CADATR010000058.1 GCA_902790885.1 uncultured Eubacteriales bacterium | reverse complement strand
GGCCTCCTGTACGGTCTGCTTGTTGATCTCGTTGAACATCACGCGGCATTTTGTATCCGGATCTATGCCGAGGATGTGCGCAAGATGCCAGGAGATTGCCTCGCCCTCACGGTCAGGGTCGGTTGCGAGCAGCACCTTTGAGGCTGCCGCTGCTTCCTTCTTTATCTCCTTAATGGTATCGCCCTTGCCCCTGATATTAATGTACTCAGGTTCGAAATTGTCTTCAACGTTGACACCGAGCCTGCTCTTCGGGAGGTCTCTGACATGCCCCACAGAAGCGATGACTTTATATCTTGAACCAAGGTATTTGCTTATTATTTTTGCTTTTGACGGCGACTCCACCACCAGCAGTGTTTTCTTTGTTTTTGCAGGTGCCTTTGCCGCTTTTTTTGAAGCTGCCATTAACTTCTCCTTATTATATATAATGTAGATTTTTTACAATTTGAAACTTTAGCACATATTGTACAAGAGTCAAGCGTTTTTTTCATCACATTTTACAGGCTGTCATCTGCTTATATATATCCTGCCCGCGTATGACTCCACTATCCCTTTTATCTCAAGCACTGTCACTAAGGAGTTCGCGAGCCCTGGACTGAGTCCCGTTGCGTTTATGATTTCCTCCATCGTAGCCCCGCTCATGTCCCGTACAAAATCGAATATCCTGCGCTCATCATCATCGAGTTTTACGCTGACAGTCCCGGTTTTTGTCGGTGTCGCTCCTATATCTCTTATCATGTCATCTATTATTATGAGAGGCACGGCTCCGTCTCTTATGAGCAGATTGCAGCCTATGCTGGTCTGGCTGTTTATATTTCCGGGCACGGCATACACAGTGCGTCCCTGATCGGCAGCGCACTTTGCGGTTATAAGGGATCCGCTGTTGAGCCCTGCCTCCACCACTACCAGGGCTTCTGAAAGCCCGCTGATTATCCTGTTCCTTGCCGGGAAATTGCCCCTGAATCCCACCTCTTCAGGCGAATACTCGCTTACCACCAGTCCTCCTTTATCCAGAGCCTTTCTCATAAGGCTTCGGTTGCGCTGCGGCGTCATATGATCGATGCCGCTTCCGAGCACGCCTATCACCTTTCCATCTGCTTCGAGCGCTCCCTCATGGGAATACCCGTCTATCCCAAGTGCCAGTCCTGATGTCACCACTATGCCGCTCTCCGCCAGCCTCCGGCCTATCATCAGGGCAACATTCTTTCCGTACACGGTGTTTTTTCTGGCTCCTACTACTCCTACCGACCTCATGCCAAGAAGATCGATGTTTCCCGTGCAGTAGAGCTGAGCCGGTGGATCCGGTATGTGTCTCAGTCTGTCCGGGTAACGGACTGAATCTATATCTATTTTTACGGTCCCGATCATCATTCTCACTCCTGCAGTCTGTATCCAAGCGCCTCGGCGAGATGCTCCGTCTTTATATCGCGGCTGGCATCAAGGTCGGCGATAGTCCTCGCCACCTTCAAAGTCCTGTTGTAGGCGCGCGGAGAAAGCGCAAGGGCATCGTAGGCCCTGTTCATGAATTTCGTTTCCTCGTGCCCGAGGCTGCAGCAGTTCCCGAGATCGTGATCGGCTATCTCGGAATTGAAGGATGAGCGTCCATCTTCAGCAGCAAAACTAAGTGCCGCCTCTACCCTGTCACGCATTTCCTTTGTTGTGAGGCCCGCTTCCCTGCCCGTAAGCTCATCAAAGCCCACTCTCTTCATGCTTATTTTCATATCGATGCGGTCCATCATCGGTCCGCTCAGTTTGCGCCTGTATCTGTCGATATCCGCCTGTGTGCATGTGCATTCCCTGTCAGGATCGCCCAGAAAGCCGCATGGGCATGGATTGGCCGCCATCACAACCTGGAAGTTGCACGGAAAGGTATAAGCCTCACCCTTTCTGAAATGCGTTATCTTCTTTTCTTCTACAGGTGTCCTCAGGGATTCGATCACATCCTTGCTGAATTCGCATATCTCATCCAGAAAAAGCACGCCGTTATGGGCAAGTGTTATCTCGCACGGGACCGGATTCGCACCTCCTCCGACAAGGCCCGCTCTTCCTATGGTGTGATGAGGAGCTCTGAACGGTCTTTTATACCTCAAGCGTATGCTGTCTGCGCCCCGGCCGGCTACAGAGCGCACTATGGCAGTCTCGAGAAGCTCACGGTCTGTCATCGGAGGCATCACGCCTGCCATCCTGCCGGCTATCATGGTTTTGCCGCATCCCGGGCTTCCTACCATCAGAAGGCCGTGTCGTCCGGCCGCCGCTACCATAACAGCCCTTTTGGCGTTCTCCTGACCCGCGATATCAGCGAAGTCAGGATCGTCATCAGAATTCTCAGCAGCCCCCTCATCCGCTTCGATGATGTACGCGGCGTCACTTGCTTTTACCCTGCTTACAAGGCCTTCCTTTTCAGCTTTATATGCGGCCTCATCGGGGTCAGTCGAAATAAGCATCGCGCATTCTCGGAGGCTGGCTGCAGCGAATATATTGCCTCCTGCAAGCGCGGCTTCAGCCCTGTTGGCCTCCGGCACTATGATCCCTTTCAGTCCGATATCATTCATGTGAAGCATCATCGGAAGAGCACCATTAACTCCCAGCACCCTTCCATCGAGTGCAAGCTCACCTATGATCCCCCATCTATCCAGCATGCGTGACCTTATGCATCCCTCGCTCGCAAGTATCCCCACAGCGATCGGAAGATCGAGACAGCTGGAATTTTTGCGCAGACTGGCCGGAGTCAGATTCACCGTGATGCGTCCCTTCGGGAATTCGTAGCCGGAGTTGATTATCGCGTTCTTGATCCTCTCGCGCGACTCCATTACCATCGTTGAAGCCAGGCCGGACATACCTATGCCGGGAAGCCCTCTTGTGATATCAGTCTCAACAAAGACATCTCTCCCCTCCATACCCACACAGACCGCCGATCTTGTTCTGCTGTACATCATCCACCTCACATGCAGTTCTCTATAAGATCTGTCATTATCTCATAAACATCGAAAGACACTTTGTTCCATTGCATCCTGCGGCCCTGAAGATATTGCTCCGCGGCTTTCTTTATGCGGAGCTGCTTGGCCGCTGTCACTGCCTCGGACGGATATCCGTACTGATCGCTGTTTCTGGTCTTTACTTCAACAAAGTGAAGGGTGCCGTCCTTTATGGCGATGATATCAATCTCACCTGCCTTCGTTCTGTAGTTCCTCTCTATCACCCTGAATCCGGAATTCGTGAGAAGATCCGCCGCGAAGTTTTCCCCTATATCGCCCACATTTTTTCTGTATCTCATGTGAAATGCCTCCTTTTGTTTATCGTGCGATAATGGTAACAACGCGCCGCAAAACTGTCGAACAAAAGAAGCACTTTTTCCAACAAAAAATGACCTTTTTCAGGTCATTTTCACGGTTTTTGGTTCCGGACCCCGTATTAACGTTTAAGTACGAACTTTTCTATGGCCAGAGCTACTCCGTCATCGTCATTGCTGGCTGTTATGTAGTCCGCGTGGTCTTTGAGTCCTCCCCACGCATTCGCTACCGCCACACCTATGCCGGCAAGCTCCAGCATTGCCATGTCATTCGGAGCGTCCCCGCAGCACATGAGTTCATCAGTGATTATGCCGAGCTCAGATGTGAGCCACAGAAGAGCAGTTTTCTTGCTTGTATTCGGTCCGCCCACTTCGAGGTTATTGATAAAGGATGATGTGACGTTGGCGTTCTCCATCGCACAAAGCACCGGCTTGTACTGATCGAGCAGCTCCAGCGTAGGAAAGACGAAATTGATATTCTCGATCTCGTTCCTGTTCTCAAGCATGAATGCTGTGACATCAGGTACAGGCCTTCTGCTCCAGAGAACATACTCGGCATTGCGGTACGGGCAGCCGTTCGCTTTTACATCTTCGTAGTAAGACTCATCGACATAAGCCCTGCCGTTTATGAACACCTCTATGTCCGCTCCCGACTCGTCTTTAAGCTCCGCGGCCCTTTTCACAGCATCCGGATCGAGAAAATCGCTGTATATCTGCTCGCCGCTCTGCACGCGGTTTACATGCGCGCCGTTCGAAGTGATCGCATACTCGATGCCCTTTACGTTCTTTATGTGGTCAGGAAGCGACGCATAGGATCTGCCGGTAGACACAACTATGTGAGCGCCATGAGCGGCAGCCTCCTCCAGAGTCCTCACAGTTCTGTCTGAAATCCCGCCGGTACTGTCAAAAGTGGTGCCGTCAAGATCGAGTGCCACCATCTTTATATTCTTCTTTAACAGTTCTGTTTCTTTCTTCATAATCATTAAATAGCCGCATCCAAAAGGATGCGGCTGTTATTATTGCAGTTTCAGAAAAATGACTATTCTTCTTCCTTAGCCTCTTCAGCTTCCTCTGCAGGAGCCTCTTCCTTTGCTTCTTCAGCAGGGAGAGTAGCTTTGATGCTCAGGCTGATCCTTCTCTTGTCAGGATCGATCTCCATGATCTTAACATTGACAGTCTCGCCGACCTTGAGCTCGTCAAATACGTTCTCAACTCTCTTGTTAGCGATCTCAGAGATATGAACAAGTCCGTCCAGGCCTGCTTCGAGTTCGACAAATGCACCGTAATCTTTGATCTGTACAACTTTGCCCTCGAGCACATCGCCTACCTGATACTTCTCACCAACGAGAGTCCATGGCTCAGGCTGGGTCTGCTTGAGACCGAGGCTGATCTTGCCCTTCTCTTCGTTGAGGGAGAGGATCTTAACATTGATGATGTCACCGATCTTGAGAACTTCTTCAGGGTGTTTGAGCTTGCCCCAGGAGATCTCAGAAATGTGGAGAAGTCCATCTACTCCGCCGATATCTACGAATGCGCCGTAGTCAGTGAATCTCATGACCTTACCTTCGACGATATCGCCGACGTTCAGGTTCTCCCAGATCTCAGCTACAGCCTTGCGCTTCTCATCAACCAATATGGCCTTTCTTGAGAAAACTGCTCTGTTACGCTTGGTATCTACTCTGATTACTCTTACATCGAAAGTCTGACCCAGGAACTCTTCTGCGTTTTCGACGTACCTGTCGGAAAGCTGCGACATAGGAATGAAGCCTGTGATCTCCTTGTAAGCTGCGATGACACCGCCGTTCACAGCTCTTGTGAGTGTGACAGTGATGTTCTCTCTGTTTTCCATCGCTGCTTCAAGCTCTGCATAGTTCTCTACAGCCACAAGTCTCTTTGTTGAAAGCATGATTCCGCCTTCGCCATCATCGGACTTGATGACCTTCGCCTTGATCTCGTCCCCTACCTTGTACAGGTCCGCGAGGGTCTGGCCCTCTTCCATTGCAACCTCGTCTGACCTTAAGATACCATCCTTCTTGCAACCCATGTTGACGATAACAGCGTCGCTCATTACCTGATCGACTTTGCCGTCAATAATATCACCAGGTTTCGGCAAACGTAAAGATTTCTCAATGTCATCCATGAAATCCATCATTGGATTCTGTTCCATACTCTTGTTGACATTTTCGCTCATGTGGGAAATAACCTCCTTGATAATCCACTCGGGCGTCGATGCACCCGCTATAAAGCCAATTTTAGTATATTTTGTCAACCTATTCAACAGTAAATTATCGGCATTTTCGATAAATACACTGTTTTTGTTGTTTTTTTTCGCGATTTCATAAAGCTTCCTGGAATTGGAGCTGTGCGCATCTCCTATCACAACCATGGCATCTACCTGTGACGCGAGCTCAGCGCAGCTCTCCTGTCTGTCGCGCGTCGCGTTGCAGATGGTGTTGCGTATATCATAGCTAATCCCGGCTTTATCAAAGACTTCAAGGACTTCCTTGAGGAGCTCTTCCTTGATCGTAGTCTGGCAGACGATGATGGGTTTTTTGCCTCTTAGCTGCTCCGCCTCGGCTTCAGCTTCCGCCGCGTCGCCTATGAGGTGGGCGCTGTAACCGCACCAGCCGTTTGTAGCCTTTACCTCCTGGTGCTCCCTGTCTCCTATCACTACGACCGGAATGCCGGCTTCATGTGCGTCATATACGATATCATGTATTTTCTTGACGAAAACACAGGTAGTGTCAATAAGGTCTATGCCCCGCTCAGCCGCCTTGTCATAGAATTCCTTAGGCTCCCCGTGCGATCTTACTATCACGGTATCGCCTCCGGCAGCCTCATCGAGGGACTCTATCATTGCTACGCCCATCGACTCGAGCCTTTTGACGACCTCCTTGTTGTGGATGAGATAGCCGCAGGTAAAGAGGCGGCCCTGACGGTCCTTCTTTTCGGCTTCACTGAAGGCCATGTCGATTGCTCTGTTTACTCCGAAACAGAAACCCGAATGCTTTGCTCTTATAATTTCCACTTCGTTCTCACTTTCAAAGTACGGCCGGCGGATAACCGCCGGCCGCGTCATTTACATCTGATCAGCTGTTGTGATCATCGATCAGTGTTTATGATTGGATCAGAACTTGCCTGCATTTGCTGCTTCCTCGATGGAAACAGCTACGGATACGGTCATTCCAACCATAGGGTTGTTGCCTGCTCCGATGAGGCCCATCATCTCTACGTGTGCAGGTACGGAGGATGATCCGGCGAACTGAGCGTCGGAGTGCATACGTCCCATAGTATCTGTCATACCATAGGATGCAGGACCTGCAGCCATGTTGTCAGGATGCAGTGTACGTCCTGTGCCGCCGCCCGAAGCTACCGAGAAGTACTTCTTGCCTGCCTCGAGTCTTTCCTTCTTGTATGTTCCTGCTACAGGGTGCTGGAATCTTGTAGGGTTCGTCGAGTTACCTGTGATGGATACGTCAACGTTCTCATGCCAGAGGATGGCTACGCCTTCCTGTACGTCGTTTGCTCCGTAGCAGTTGACCTGTGCCCTTGGGCTCTCAGGGTCCTTGGAGTAGCACTTTCTGAATACTTCCTTGAGCTCACCTGTGAAGTAGTCATACTCTGTCTCAACGTATGTGAATCCGTTGATCCTGGAGATGATCTGAGCTGCGTCCTTTCCGAGACCGTTGAGGATGACTCTGAGCGGTTTCTGGCGGACTTTGTTGGCCTTCGAAGCGATTCCGATGGCGCCCTCTGCAGCAGCGAATGACTCGTGCCCTGCGAGGAATGCGAAGCACTCTGTGTCCTCTTCGAGGAGCATCTTTCCGAGGTTGCCGTGTCCGAGACCTACCTTACGGCGGTCAGCAACGGAACCAGGAATGCAGAATGCCTGGAGGCCTTCGCCGATAGCTGCAGCTGCGTCAGCAGCCTTGCGGCAGCCCTTCTTGATAGCGATCGCTGCACCTACAGTGTAAGCCCACTTTGCGTTTTCGAAGCAGATAGGCTGTATGTTCTCGATCATGTGATAAACATCAAGACCGGCGTCCTTTGTGATCTGCTCTGCTTCTTCGATAGATCCGATACCGTACTCAGCCAGTTTGGAAAGGATCTGTTTTTCTCTTCTTTCGTAAGATTCAAATGTAATCATGTCTCTTTCCTCCCTGTATTATTCCTTACGCGGATCGATCAGTTTAGCGGCATCAGCAACGCGTCCGTACTGGCCCGAAGCCTTCTCGACGGCCTTTACCGGGTCGTCTCCTGCCTTGATGAAATCCATCATCTTGCCGAAGTTGAGATACTTGTATCCGATGATCTCGTCATCTTCGTCAAGAGCAAGCTGTGTGATATAACCTTCTGTGAGGTCGAGATATCTAGGTCCCTTCTCCAGGGTGCCGTATGTTGTTCCGACCATTGATCTTGTTCCCTTGCCGAGGTCCTCAAGACCGGCTCCGATCTGGAGACCGCCCTCAGAGAAAGCACTCTGTGAACGTCCGTAAACGATCTGCAGGAAGATCTCTCTCATTGCAGTGTTGATAGCATCGCATACGAGGTCAGTATTAAGTGCCTCGAGTAATGTGAGTCCCGGAAGGATCTCTGCTGCCATAGCTGCAGAATGTGTCATTCCGGAGCAGCCGATCGTCTCGACCAGAGCTTCCTGGATGATGCCATCCTTAACGTTGAGTGAAAGCTTGCAGGCTCCCTGCTGAGGTGCGCACCAGCCGATACCGTGGGTATAGCCGGAAATATCGGAAATCTGCTGAGGCTTTACCCATTTTCCTTCTTCAGGAATCGGTGCACTGCCGTGGTGCACGCCCTGGTGAACAGGACACATGCCTTTCACTTCTGCTGAATAAATCATAATAGTAACCTCCTGATAGTCAGTGAAATTGATTTCTAACTCAATCACACTTATTGTATCTCATACTTTAAGATACAACAAGGTCTGATTGTGAACAGCCCTGCATCTACACTTCAAAATCGCACGCAACCGAGCCGCTGCGGACCTCGTGCATGCGCTTTTTGACCGGCATGTGTACCGGATGGGTCTGGTATGCGTCAAAGGCTTCCCTGTTCTCAAACAGAGTGACCAGCGCCAGATCATATGACCTCTCGCTGTGCAGTATGTCCGCACCCGCTTCGAGGTCCAGTAAGCCTTCGATTTTCCCCTTCATGGCATAGAAATTATCTATAAGCTGAGGAATCTCGCTCTTGTATTCGTCCTTAATTTTGAACATTACTATATGTCTTATCATAGATGCTGTCCGTCCTTTTCCGATTGATGTATTTGATTATTCTCTATTGTAACATCCTTTCCATCCTTGTTATACACTTATCCAGAAAGAGTTTTATCCTGTTTACATCTCCGGATTCGGATGCCTGTCTCATGCCTTCCAGGAATTCTTTCTCCTCACGATTTCTCTTATCGATTATCCTGTCGGCAAAGAGCACCAGCTTGTATCTGAAGCTGAGATACTTAACATCGGGATAGTACATTATTTTTACATCGCTGCTGTTTACGTTTTTATCTTTCAGATAAATGAGCTCCGGCTCCAAAAGATAAGTCTCCGGTCTGATCAGGTGATCTTTGTTTATCTCACTGAGAGTGATCAGAGTCTTGATAAGAATAATCTTTTCGTACAGGCTGAGCTCCTTATACTCCAGCTTCCTGTATGCATTCGGCTTATAGCTGAATTGATACTTCTGCTTTTCGCGGACCATGCTCATCCGCATAAATCCCGGGCAGTAGTTCTGTGTCAGTATTTCTTCGACATATGACGGCAGTCTGTATCCTGAAAGCTCGTGTCTTATCTTATCCATTGATTCCTCCTCCGGGCTATCCGCCGCAGGTGGCGCATGCGCCGTATCCTCTGTTAATCGCAACCTGACGTTCTATCTCTATATAGTTTCTCTGCAGTGAAGCGCAGCCCCTGAGATGATAGTCCTCGCCGGCAGCAGGGAAATAATATATGAGGGTTCCTGCAGAGGCTTTGCCGCTCCTGCAAAGAGGGCATGACCTGTACTTGCGCTTTATCTCTGATGACAGAACGCCTGAAACCGAAGCAGCTTTGAGATGTCTGCAGCCTTCGCTGTGATACTTCTCTCCCCTTTTAGGGAATATGAACACCGCATCTCCATCAGATCCGAACTCCTCTGCGCTCATTGCATCATATCCCCTGAATCTGCCGACATATGCTCTGGTAACCATCGAGATTTCATACTCCGCTTTCGACAATAATCCCAGTGGGTTTTTGGAGTTCATTTTCATCAGCACGCTTACGGCAATGAGCTCATCTATATCCCATCTTGTTACTCTGTAGCCAAAGTCCGTAACACTTGCGGAATCGACAAGGGAATGATCGTTTATAATCTGTTTCTTTATTCGGTAAGGAACCGTGATTGCCGTTTCGGATATAATGGCCTCTCCGCCCGCTTTTCTCATCTCATTGGCTGCCATGAAATTGCAGTCCTCTATACATGCATACATGAGAATTATTGAAGACATGCAAACAACTGCTATTATGAATATGGGCAGAGTAATCGCTGCCTCGACAAGATAGCTACCTCTCTTAGATCCCGCTCTTCCTGTACACCCGAGGCTTTCCCTTACGCGTTCACACACTTTTATTCTTTTTTCATTTATAACTTTCTTCA
>CADATR010000057.1 GCA_902790885.1 uncultured Eubacteriales bacterium | reverse complement strand
ACCATGAGATCGCGTACGATCATTCCATAGTTGTACAGCCAGATATTGTTGAAGTAGTACATGGTATCCTTGATACCGCGCCACTCTCTGTGCTTATACAGACCTGTCTTAGGAATATACAGGTCGCCGAGTCTTCTTTCTCCGTGAGGCTTGCCGTAGACGAAATCCTTGGCAGCCTTCTTGAAGTCGACCTCTTTGAGTTTCTTCAAATCAGGTTTCTTCATCTTACTTGCCCTCCTGGATCTTCTTGAGCTCTACGCTCTCAACGAACGCCTGGAATCTTGTTCTGAGCTGTCCGGATGCTGTGTTGATGTACTCCTTCTCGATGGAGCATACAGGGAATCCGTAATCTCTCGGGAGAATGATAGTGTCGATCATTCTCTCGTAGCTCCAGTATTCGCAGAACTTGTTGGACTCTACGATGATTCCGTCCGCCTTGTACTCTGTCGCGTAATCAGCAATGACTTTCTTGCGGTGTCTCATCTCTCTCTGCTCCATGAATCTCGCGCACTGGCTTGTGAGCAGATAGTGCTTCGCAACTGCTGTCAGAGCATCGTCGCCTTCTTCGACGTTGATGTGGTTCCTGGCCTCGAGCGAGCCGTAGCAGTATCTGTCGGCTACTACGAGAGCTCCGCAGCTTTCGATCAGCTTGATGAAGTCAGGATCGTCGTTCTCGGAGCCTGCGAGCAGGACCTTGATCTTGTAGCCCGGCTTGTCGTCCGGCTCTCTTGTCTTGAGCTCTTCGAGTGTCTCTCTCAGCTTGTCTACGATGAGGTACTTAGGGCATACCATCGAAACAAGTGTGATGACGCTGAACTCATATCCTGTGATCGTAGGGTTGTCGAGCTTGCGGAAGTTGCCGATCTCTGTGATGATGTCGTTTACTTCGTTGTTGATCTCGATAGCCTTGAAGATAGCCTCATCGGATGTGTCCACACCATACTCATCTCTCAGGAAGTCGAGTACGTGAAGCTTGAGCTGCTTCTTGTAGTGGTCGATGCTGTTCGCGTTCTTCTTGAACGGAACGTCGGTGAACGATGTCTTGAACGTAGCGTTGTTGATGACGTCGTCCATGTAGTCGAGATGCTCCTGGAATCTGCATGTTACCGTGCAGGTCTCTGTCGCGAGCTGGGCGTCGATGAAGTTGTAGCCGCCCTCCAGAGCTCTCTCGAGAAGTGATCTGCCGTAGTGGCATGTACGGCCGGACATGTAGTATGAAGCCATGTCTGGCGATGTGCACCTAGGGGCTCTCAGTCTGACTGAGAAGCATCCCGGCAGATCGAGGAGGACTTCAGGCATGAAGTAGCATGTGTAGCCGAGGCACAGATTGCCGTCTTCCTTGCCCTTGCGCACGAGCTCGTTGTTAGCTTCCTGCAGAAGGTCCTCAAAGTAGATCAGATGCTTTAAGTCACGCATTGTGTGTCACCTTACCTCTCCCTCTCATAAAATCTCTCATAGAAAAGCGTCTATCCGTACAGCTTCAGCGTGTGAAACCGCGGTGTAAGCATGCATGGATCAGACTTTTTCTACAATAATATGTTGATTCTATTTTACGGCTATTGTTATAAATGTGTCAACGCAAAGGAAACGCGGAAACTGTAATTAGTGTCCGGGTTTTTGTTTTTTTTTTCATACAAGATTTCCCGCCGTAAAAATAACCCCCACATAGGGTTGCAAAGCCTTTAAAAACACCATATATTCGGATACAATGAACAGGCAGGGAGGTAAGAATATGTGTACAGATATCAATAAGGAAACAGCTGCAGCAGACCACGAGCATGAGCTGCATGAGCACGATCATGAACGCACTCACTCGCACGAGAATGAGCCTCACGAACACGATCACGAACACACTCATTCACACGAGCACTGCGGGCACAGCCACACGCATACCCATGCTGACGGCACTGTCCATACCCACTCGCATACACACTCGCACTCCGCGGCTTCATCGCCGGAGGAAGCTCTCGCGCTTCTCAACTACATGCTCTCGCACAACAGGCATCACGCCGAGGAGCTCCACGACCTGGCTCACTGCTTCGATGATGTTGCAGGCGACCTTATCCACGACGCGGTAGACAAGCTCGGAGAAAGCAACGATCTTATAGAGCAGGCGCTGTCGCTGATTAACAACGCCGACGCGTAGAGCCCGGCATTCCACGAAAAAGGGGAGTCGGCGTTTCGCAGAAGTAAAAGAGCTAGCCTTACTCGCAATACACGAACCTGCCTTCCTCGAAAACGGGCAGGCTCGTTTCGCAAAAGGAGTTTTTCAATTTTTTCTACATAGGCCCCTGCTTTTGGGCCTTTCATGTAGAAAAAACCGCACTTTCTTCGCGAATGTATTTATATTCAGCCGTATTCATCTCTTTTTTCTCCAGGAAAGGGTCTTTCAGGGAGGATTTTTCTGAAAAAAGCATCTTTGACGCAGCAAAATGAACTAAAAAAGGGGCTGCATGGACCCTTTTTCTTATGAATCAACTAAAAAGTTCTACATGAAGTGCCGAAATCCGGGTGTCCATGTAGAACTTTTTTGAAAACTCCTTTTTCAGAATCCCTTGCGGGACCCATACGATGAATAAGGATTCATCGCAATGTATATCTTACTGGATGCCGTTGATGAGCGAGTTGATGTCATCAGGCGACAGTCCGTAGTCTTCGTCTCCGCCCATGCCGTACGCGGTGATCGAGAAGCAGGTGTCGTCGACCTGCCAGATCGTCTTTGTCGCTTCTCCTTCGCGGTTTCCGAAGCAGGTCACTACGAGGCCCTTGATGTTCTGCTCCCAGGTATTCGCGTACTCGCCGTAGTCTCCCGAGATGTCACCTTTCTCGGCGACCGAGGAGTTGCCCTTGCGGATCGTCATTTCGACAGCAGGGTACTCGATGACTGCCTCAGCGAGTCCTTTCATGCATCTTGCCTGAGTGAGCTTCACTTCTCCAAGGCTTATCTCTGCGCCTTCAGGGATGCTGAAGCCGTCAATACCCGCTCCCGCGGCGGCCTCTTCGAGAGAGGCTACATCGCTCCACGGATTAGGCATTCCAACCTCTTCGCCTTCTTCAGGCGCAGCCGAGGCGTACTCGAACACCATGTCGTCCGCCACATGCTCCTGGTCTTCCTGCCAGGTAAGTGTGATCGGATCTTCGGTGAACGTCATGAAACCGTGTCCGCCCGTATATACCTCTTCCTGAGATTTGACCTCTCCGCTTTCGTCGTAGACATAATCGGTCCTTACGCCGTCATGGTATTCAAACTGCAACGTTTCAGGATCAAAAGTGCCGCTCATCGTCCAGACGCTGTTCTCCGCTACGCTGCTGGACCAGGTGACCTCAGCGGTAGCGCCTTTTCCTTCAGTTGCGCCTATTTCTATTGCAGCCCTGCCGCACACGTAGGTGCCGATGAAGTTCATGACCGGATTCTGACCTCCATCACCTGCCTCTTCAGCCGGGGTTCCGCACGCCGCAAGGCCGAAGGCGAAGGTCATCAGCAATGCCATCATCATGGCAATTAATTTTCTTGATCTCCTCATTTTCTATCCCCCTTTTTATTCCTCTTCAGACAGCTTTCGCCGGTATCCAGCCACCAACGACCGAATGTGGAACCCTCCGCCTTCATTATCCTTTAAAGGCGGGGGACATGCTGCGTCTGTTAACCGATTATATGGATGTCACCGACGATCGGAAGAGGCTCACTGCTCCCCCTGAACGCGCCCAGCGCACCCATGACATCCAGCGCGAATCCCGCGATGTTCACCACGCCGGCGATCAGAGCTCCCAGCAGCGGAATAACTGCGAACACGGTTCCTATCAGGCCGGCAAGATCGACCACCAGTGCCTGATTCAGATGGTGCCGTATGAACGGGTCGCTTTTGTCGCCAAGAAGATACGCCGCGATGAAGCCTATCCATGTTACGTACGCGACAGCTGCTATCAGATTTCTGCTATTACTCATAATGGCTCCTTCCCTGAAAGGGGATCTGCGCCCCTTCATGTGACCCTTTATTGTAGAGATTAATTATAGAACATTTGCGCTGCCGATTGTGGTTCTTATACGAATATTTAGCCCGAGCAGTCAACGCAGGGGCAGGAAACGACGGCATCACCGATGTGAGGCAGCGGCAGGGAAATGCCGGAAGTGTCTGTTCTGCCTGGGCGACAGAGAAACACCGCTCGCTTCACCGATGTAGGGTAGCGACGGAACGCCTCGCAGCGGCAATGCTGTTGCGGCGAAAACGAAAAACCGGCAGCATCGCTGCTGCCGGCCGCTGTATCTAAATGATAGGGATCTTGATCGTCAGATCCGAGACAGGGTAGGCCGAGCAGGCGTGGAACCAGCCTAGCTCCTTGTCCATGGCCCTTCTGCCGTCGTTGAGAGGCGAAACGAATATGTCGCCCTTGAGCAGCTGGGTGCGGCAGTATCCGCACTCGCCGCCCCTGCAGTGCGTATCTATAGGGATCGCAGCCCTTTCGAGAGCAACTGCAACAGGCTCATCTGCCGCGGCGTCTATCACATCCTCATGGATGCCGCGCCTTACCGTGATCTTATACGTCTTTCCGGCCTGATCCATAGGGAATCCCGGTATCAGCTTCACATCTGGCTGCGCGGCAGCGTCGTGCCTGAACCTCTTCATCGGCACGCCCATGTCCTTCATTATCTTATCCACAAGGAAGAACATCGCCGGAGGCCCGCAGAAGAAGTACGACGCTCCCTCAGGCGAGTACTTCCTGATGATCTCCTCTGTCACGAAGCCCTTCTCGCCGTCCCACTCATCATCATCGCTCATCACATGCACGAGACGGATCCTGTCAGGCGCCGCGTCGGCAGCCGCCTGAAGCTCTTCGCCGCAGACGATGTCCGTGTGCTTCACTGAGCCGTATATGACAGTCAGATCTACATCGAGCTTTCCGTGAGCTATCTCCTTTGCCATCGAGACGAAAGGCGTGATGCCCGATCCGCCCGCGATACCGACTACGTGGTCTGAGTCGCGGAGCGGCTCGTAGAAGAAATGTCCGAACGGTAGGGCGGCCGTGATTTCGGTGCCGACCTTAACGTTCTCGAGGAACCAGTCCGGTACAAGGTAGTGCGTATTGTGCCTGACAGTCACCTCGAAATACGGCTCAGGCAGCCTGGCCTCATAAGGAGCCGACGAGATGGAGTAGGCGCGCGTCAGCACGCTGCTGCCTACCGTGAGATAGAAGTTCGCGTACTGGCCGCTCTGGAAAACAGGCACATGGCCGTTTACAGGCGAAAACCTGTATGTAGTTGAAGTAGGTGAGGCTTCGCGTATCTCCGTGACCGTGAACTGCTGCTTTCCCGGGTGGAGCAGGTCGGCGAGTTCGCGGATAGGATCCTTAGGATCAGGAAGAGGCGAGCCCTTTGCTATAAGCTGTTTGCGCATTCTGGTGACGCGGGAGGCGCCGCCGACATCTTTCAGAAATCCTTTTACTTTCATCTGGCTGCCTCCTTTCTAAGCTTTCCCGAATTTCCTATGCTTCTTTGAGGCGCCCCCGGCTTCGGAGGCAGCTTTCTTCTTTGCGATATCGTCGATGACAGCCTTGGCGGCGGCGCGGCCGTTCGTAACGGCCGGTCCCATGCCGTTTCCGCTTATGGCATGGGCTCCCGCGAACTCAAGTCCGTCGATAAAATGATCATCTTCCTTCATCTGCAGACGCGCTACGGCGTGGTCGTCGATGCTGTGCGAATAGCCGTAAATGCTGCCCTTCCAGGCTCCCACATAATGAGCGATGGTCACCGGAGTCGAGACCTCGATCTCTACGATATGATCGCGCAGGTTCACTCCGCTTACTCTCTCGTACTCTGTTATCATGTCGAGCGCCATTTTGCGCTTGAAATCGTAGTAGTCCTCTTCCTTCAGGTCGAGGAAGCCCTGCACCAGCGGCAGGTTCGTGATCGAGAACTGGCACATCCCCTCAGGCGTAGCGCCCGGATTCGCCAGGTCGAGGCATATCGAGGTGAGGTACTTGTAAGGGCCTGTCGTCTTGCCCTGCTCCCAGATCTTATCCGTATCCATAGTCTCACCGGCCGAGAATATGTTGTAATCCTTAATGCCGAGATTCTCAGGCGTATCGTCGAGCACCATCATAACCGACGCGGTAGTTACGGACAGTCTGCGTCCGTTCACCATTTTGACAGCACCGGCAGGAACCTCGGACAGCGGCTCTATCATCTGCGTATAAACCTTGTTAGGGTAGGCCCCGCATATGACGTAATCACAGCTGATCTCGTCGCCGCGCCTTGTGCGCACGCCCGTCACCTTGCCGTCCTTTACGAGTATCTTCTCCACCTCCTGGCAGAACTCTATCTGGGCGCCGTTCTCCTCGGCCTTCGCCTGGAGCTTCATACTCATCTCGTGCGAATACTTCTTCGGCACGTAGCTGCCGCCGCGGAAGTAGTCCGCCATGAGGAAGGCGTAGATGGTGAAAGGCAGGGTGCTCATCGGGTTGCCTACATATATCCAGTACGGCGTCAGTATGTCCACGATGTCCTGCGGAAATCCGAATGTGTCGATCACCTCAGTGGCCGTATAACCGGCAGTCTTCACGAAGTCGGGGTGCTTCATCAGCATCGCCGGTTTGCTCATCGGTGTCACCGAAAGGGTGTTCATCGAGTCGTATACCCTGTTGCAGAGCTGCATGAACTCCAGCACCTTAGGACCCCAGCCCGGATATTGGGCGTCGATCTCGCCCGCCATCTTTTCAAATCCCGAGTGCAGCGTGATGTCGATGCCCTTTGCCGGCTCAACGAATCTGTACGCTTCAGGCACCTTGAGCCAGTCGATATCGACTCCGCACTCGTCGAAGAAAGTGCCTACCTTGAGCCTGTCTTCCTTTGAGCCGATGCTCATCATCTCGTGGAGAGTAGCCTCTATCTCGATCCCATTGCGCACATAGCTCGTCGCCAGGCCGCCCGGGAGATTGTGCTTCTCCAGAATAAGGATGTCGCGAATGCCTTTCTGCTGCAGCTGAAGCGCGGCCGAAAGGCCTGCCAGCGCGCCGCCGATGATCACGACATCATAGTGATCTTTATAGAATTTCATTTTCCCTCCCTGAAAAATTACTGTATATTTCCTGCTTATTATAACACGCGCCGCGCTCCACGGAGCGTCCGATTGCTTCCGCGTCTGGCGGGGCGGTCTGTCCGCCAGTCTGCAGGCGAGGGGGAACTCCATCTCAGCACCGGCCCGATCCCCAGGCATCCGCGGAGGCTCCCATTTCGCAGCACCTCGCCGGCTCATCCGCGCAGAATATGAAACTTCAATGAGAACTTTACCGATAATGGGCTTGATATACCGTTAACAAAGTCTTATAATCAGCGGCGGAAACCGCTTTGTAAATTATGGTTTCCGCAATCAGGTATATTATTTTAGGAGGTTTTATATGATATTTCAGCTTTACAGCAATCACGCAGTGATGCAGCTCATCGGCTGGGTCCTCGTTTTCTGCGGACTTATCATCATGAACGAGCTCGGCAGAAGGACTAAACTCGGCGGAATGATCATTTTCGTTATCATCCCTGCGATCCTGACTGTTTACTTCATTCTGGCTCACGTCGGAATGTTCGGCGGCCCGGAGAACCCGACAGTCGCATTCATGGACGGCTGGTTCCACTACTTCAAGCTCTATGCTGCTGACATCGGCTGCGTAGGTTTCATGATGATCAAGTACGAGTGGGGCCTCGGCAAGAAGGCATGGTTCAAATGGTGGCCATGGTTCATCGTTGCGGCAAACATCATGATCGCGAACGTTTCCGACATGGAGTCCGCTCTCGCAGCATTCTCCATCACAGGCGACTTCAGCGGCGCATGGTGGGCATCCAACGAAGGCGTATTCATCTACGGCGGATGGTGGAACCTGCTCAATGCACTTGCAGGCATGATCAACATCTTCTGCATGACAGGATGCGTACATCTTCTCACATCCAAGGACAAGAACATGTCCGACATGCTCTGGCCTGACATGACCATCTGGTTCATCGTTGCATACGACATCTGGAACTTCGAGTACACATACCTCAACCTTCCGACACATTCGTGGTACTGCGGCGTTGCGCTCCTGCTCGCTCCTACATTCGCGAATGCTCTCTGGAACAAGGGTGCGTGGATCCAGAACCGCGCAAACACTCTCGCCATCTGGTGCATGTGGGCTCAGGTAGTCCCTGCATTCCAGCTCTCAAGCAGATTTGCTGCAGCGCTCCCATCGGTTTACGGTGGAGCTACAGCTAACGGCATCACAACGATGGATCTGTACGAGAAGGCAATCGCTCTCTACAACGCAGGCGCAGGCAAGACTGCACAGGCCGGCCAGATCATCTCCGACATGGGCATCACAGCTGACCCGAGAGCACAGGGTGTCATCGCCATTCTGTCCATCGCTGCAAACGTCATCTGCATCGCAGTCATCATCAAGCGCTCGATCGCAATGGGCAAGAATCCTTACTCCAACAACGTCTGGGAAGGAACAAAGGACTTCGAAGAAGCAATGGCAAGAGCCAGAGCATAATACGGGCAGATCGCTCAGATTATCCACTCATACATGCTGAAAATGCCGGAAATAAGCCTCCGGCATTTTTATTGGTTTACAATTTGCGCGATTCGCGGTTTACAACCGGCACAATTTGAAAAAATCGCCAAAACTGTTGAAATTTCTGTGGTTTACGGCGTTCATTTGTGATATATTCTTGGCACGAATTTCAGAGTCAGCAGAGCGGAGGAACCATGTATAAAAGATTCAATTCATTTGAGGGCCTTGTCGAAGACTTCAAAACACGCGATGCTGCGGCGATAAGATACGAAGCAGAGGATGGATCGGTGCGTGATATATCGTACAAAGAGCTCGCGCAGCGCATCTCATCCGAGATCTTCCATGTCAAAGCTGCATGCAGCACAGTAGAGGTGATCCGCTATGAGCTGGATCCGGATTCACTCGTGGACATTTTTGCCCATGTCATAGCAGGCTGCGACATCATAATCGCGGATTCCCGCATGCCTGAAGAATACAACGAGCTTGCCATGGAGGCCGCCGAAAAGGCGCGTTTCATGCGCGAGACTCAGCGCGATGAACGCGGCCGCATAAGAGGACGCCAGGGAGAAGGCGAGCTGCTCTTCTTCACATCAGGCACCACGAGTCGCTCAAAGATAGTCAGACTCACTTCCGCGTCGGTGTGCGCGAGCGCGTGGAGCGGCCAGAAGATGCTGGCCTGCGGAGAAGGGGATGTGCTGCTTTCAGTGCTCACGCTGTCGCATGCATACGGATTTGTATGCTCAATGCTGTGGGGACTCGCATACGGCGCCACGGTCGCGCTTGGCCGAAGCCTCAGCAGATTCACAGGCGATGCGCTGTTCTTTGATCCTACAATAATCCCAGCAGTGCCTTCGCAGATGGCAGACATGCTCAATGCAAACGCGCTGAATTCGGGGCTGAAGACAGTCCTTATCGGCGGAGCGCCATGCCCGCAGCATATAGTCGACGCACTGAGGGAAAGGGGCGTGCAGGTATATCTTGGCTACGGGCTTTCAGAGACCTCGAGCGGCATCGCCATCTCGCAGGATGCCGACGATCCATACGCTATGTATCCATGCCCTGAAGCAGATATACGCATCGAGGAAGACGGCGAGATATCCGTTGCAACGCCTTGCATGATGCAGGGTTATCTGGGCAGGGATCCGATGTTTGAAAAAGGCCGTTTCTACACCGGCGACATCGGATGGCTCGACGAGAAGGGCCGGCTGCACCTTAAAGGGCGCAAGAAGGACGTGCTCATCATGGAAGACGGGACCAAGATCTTCTGCCCTGAGTTTGAGGAAGCGCTTGTCCGCGCAACAGAGCATGCCGACCTTGGCGTCACACTGAAAGACGGCCGGGCTGTACTCGTTGCCGGCTCGCCGGGCTGTACTCGTTGCCGGCTCGTGCCCAGGCGACCAGGCAGAGGCAGACGCCCTTCGCAGCAAGCTGCTTAACGCGATAGAGGACTACAGCAAAGACTCTCCTCTCATGCAGCATATCCAGGAGGTCATTATACGGGCTGATGCTCTTCCGCGCTCAACCATAGGAAAGCTCAAGCGCTACGAGCTGCAGGAGCTGTTCGGATAACAATTAAGACCAGCCACCAGGCTGGTCTTTTCAGTTGTGCTTTTCACACGTATCGGGCCTTTCGCGCTACTCCCTCGCCCCTATCTTTTGTACTGGTCATTTTATGCGAATCCTTTTGCTCCTCTCCTTTTTGAGTTGGTCCTTCCAATCGGTCTCATTGTGTTGACCTTTCTGTCGATCATTTCGAGCTGATTCTTATAGTTGAAGCCTTTGCATTGAAGGCCCTCTGAACCTTTTTGACAAAAAATCGAAAAACGTACTACATTTATGGGATGTTTCCCCGATATTCATTCATTTTGTTCTATTCCTCTTTTTCCAGAAGCCC